>JBLHKS010000010.1:0-76125 GCA_047620505.1 Verrucomicrobiales bacterium
CTACCCTCCGGCCTACCGTAATTCGCGGCCTTCACCCCACCACTACCTGGCCGATCAGCGTCGGACAACAGCCCCGGCATCACTTTCATCATACCCGTAGGCGGACGATCCAGTTTGACATAAAGAAATGGGCCCGCTAAAAAAGGCGTCCCCAATTCATGGCCCGCCGCATTCTCATTTTTACCGGATTCTACCTTCTCTGGATCGCCTTTATGGCTCCAGCGAAACCAGTCCCATTTGTCATGGGCGCGATCTGCTGTGCGCTGGTCACGTGGATTTCTGGCGACTTGCTTTTCGTCGATCGCGAGCGCAGCACGAAACGAAGCCTCGGCGACATCTGGCGTTTTCTCTGCTACTGCCCCTGGCTGTTGAAAGAGGTCGTCGCCGCGAATTTTCACGTCCTCCGGCTTGTGCTCAGCCCTGGCGGCAGAAAAGACGTCAATCCGCGAATCGTCCGCTACAAATCCTATCTCAAATCCGACATCGCGAGATTCGTTTTCGCCAATTCGATCACCCTCACGCCTGGGACGATCACGATGGTAATGGACGACGGCGATCTCTACATCCACGCCATCAGCGAGTTCACCGAGAAGGGCCTCGAAGGCGAAATGGAAGACCGGATCGCGAAAATTTTCGGCGAGACCAAACCTGAATCCACCCAGCAGCTGCCAGCCTGATTTTAGACGATGACGCCTGAAGCCTGGGACAGAATTATGGACATTGCCATTGCCGGAGTCGGCGTGGTTTTGCTCATTTTGATGCTGCTTCCGCTTTACCGGATCGCTGTCGGCCCGACCGCGATCGACCGGATCGTCGCCGTCAACGTGATCGGCACGAAAACGGCAGTGCTGCTCGTCGTAATCGGCGAAATCATCGGTCGGCTCGACATGTTCATAGATTTTGCGTTAACCTACGCGCTGCTCAATTTCATCGGCTCGATCGCCGCCGCGCGATTCTTTTTCAAAACACGCCCCAGCGCGGAAGAGACCGAGCCTCAACCCGAACCCGAAGCCTGACCGATGAACACGACGATCGAAATGATTCTCGACATCGCTGGTCTCGTCCTGATCGGATTCGGCCTGCTGTTTTTCCTGGGCGGCGCGATCGGCCTCGTCCGCTTTCCCGATTTTTACACGCGGATGCACGCCGCTGGAAAAGGCGACACGCTGTCGACTCTTCTGATCCTGTCCGGCTTCGCGCTCTGCCACGTGAACGACATTTTCGAAGCCGAGCATTGGTGGCAACCGCTCCTGCTCATCGTCAAATTGTTGGGCATCAGCATTTTCATCATGGTGACCTCGCCGACGAGCACCCACGCGTTGATTGAGGCGGGTTACGATGATGGGATCAAGCCTGAGGTCGAGCGCGACGCCCTGGCCGAAAAGAGGGAGGGCGAGGCCGAATGATCGAAGTTTTCAACATCATTCTGCTCCTGTTCCTCGTGATCACGGCGCTCCTGGCTCTGCACGTCAAGGACCTGATCAGCGCCACGATGATCCTCGGGATTTACTCGTTCCTGATGTGCTTGCTCTGGGCGGAAATGGGCGCGGTTGACGTTGCTTTCACAGAAGCGGCGGTAGGCGCGGGAGTCAGCGCGGTCTTCATGATCGCGACGGTTTACAACACGAAACGGAGATCGAAAGACTGAGCAAAAAATGAAGGCTTTCGGATTCATCGCGGTTGTGATCACCGGCACGCTCCTGCTCTACGCAGAGGGCGATCTGCCGAGATTCGGCGATCCTGATTCCCCGGCGAGCCAGTCCGGAGTTTCGACCCACTACATCGAGAAGACTTACGAAGAGTCGCATGTCCCGAACCTCGTCACGGCTGTTCTGGCTGACTATCGGAGCTACGACACGATGTTCGAGACCGTCGTGATTTTCACCGCCGGCATCTCGATCTTCGCGATTCTCGGCGGACTGGGCTCGCAGACGCATCGGAAATGGCGGCCGATGCCTGAGGACAAAATCATTCGGATGACCTGCCGAATTCTCGCGCCGATTATCCAGGTTTTCGCGCTCTACGTTTTGATGAACGGCCACTACAGCCCGGGTGGCGGATTCCAGGGCGGTGTCATTTTTGCGGCGAGCTTCATCCTGCTTGCGATCTCGGGTGATCTCGATTTGGCGCTCAAGCGGCTGAGTTCGAAGAAGTTTCTCATCATCGCCGCGTTCGGCATCATCTTTTACGCTGGCCACGGGATCGCCAGCATGTTGTTAGGCGGAAACTTCCTTGAGTACGGCGTCCTCGCGCCGGACGCGGTCCAAGCCCACTATTGGGGAATTCTCGGAGTCGAAATCGGCGTCTTCTTAACAGTCACCACGATCATGTTCGGAATTTACGCAGCTCTCTCAACGCGCGGGGCGCTGAAACGCGGGCTCTAATCATGGACCTCATCTTTTCCCACCTCAATTTCTACGTTTACGTCATCCTGATGATGATCGGGATGTGGGCCATGATCGCGAAGAACAACCTGATCAAGAAACTCATCGGGATGTCGATTTTCCAGACGGCGATCATCCTGTTTTTCGTTTCGTTAGGCGTAAAATCTGGCGAAGCGGTCACGATTCCAGTTCTTGAGTACGAAAAAGCCGAGCACGTCGAGCCAGCAGCTGCTGGGCATGAAAAAGGCGATCACGATGAGCATCACGCCAAGAAGAAAAACACCGATCACTCTCGCTACGCGAACCCGCTTCCGCACGTTCTCATGCTCACCGCCATCGTCGTCGGAGTCGCCACGTTAGGCGTCGCTCTCGCGATTTCCCAGCACGTTTTCCACGACTTCGAATCGCTCGAGGAAGACGAAATCATCGAAAAAATCCGAGACGAACATGGCTGACCAGTTTCCCGCGATCATCGTCATCACGCCCCTGTTCGCGGCGCTTTTGGTTGCCCTGCTTTCGCTGTGGCGGCCGGGCTTCGCGTTTCCGATCACGATGATCGGGCTCGTTCTGACGCTTGCGGCTACGATCGGAACGCTCGGCCAGGTTTGCCAGGCTGACGGCCATCGAATCGTTTACTACCTCGGCAATTGGCAGTACGCCAAGGACGGTACTTCGCCGATCGGGATTCAACTCGTCGTCGACGGCCTCAACGCGCTCGTGTTGATCGTGATCGCGTCCGTCGGCCTGCTAGTCGGGATTTTCTCGCTTCGCCGCGCGCCCGGAGTCGCCGCCAACAAGCGCCATCATTATTACACGCTCTTCCTGCTTTTGATCACAGGTTTGCTCGGCATGACGATCACTGGAGACGCCTTCAACGTCTTCGTCCTGCTCGAAGTTTCCTCGCTCACGAGTTATGGCCTGATCGCGATGGGCAAATCGAAGCGCGGCTCCCACGCCGCCTTCAACTACGTGATCATGGGCACGATCGGGGCCTCGCTTTATCTGCTGGGAGTCGGCTATCTCTACGCGGCTACCGGAACGCTCAACATGGAGCACATCCGCTCGATCCTCGCCGATCCCGCGACGCTCGAGACCTCGCCGAAGACCGTGATGGTCGCCTTCATTCTGATCATGTTAGGCCTCATGATCAAGATGGCGTTCTTCCCGCTTCACGGCTGGCTCGCCAATGCCTACACCTACAGCCCGAGCGCCAGCAGCAGCATTCTCGCGCCGCTGGTCACGAAAGTCTCGATCTACGTGATGATTCGGATGATCCTGACCGTTTTCGGCCCGGAATACGCTTTCGCAGGCACATTGGATGGGATCGTCGTCTGGCTCGCCGTTCTCGCGATTGCTGCCGGCTCAATTCTCGCGTTAGCACAGAAGGAGCTGAAGCGAATGCTCTGTTTTCTGATCGTCGCCGAGGTCGGCTACATGGTCGGCGGAATTTGGATGGCGAACGAATGGGGAATGGTCGGCGCGGCCTACCACATCATCTCGGACGCGTTCATGACGCTCTGCCTCTTCCTCGCAGCGAGCATGATCTGGCAAAAAACGAAGAGCCTCCAGATTTCGGCGCTCGACGGGATTTTCAAAACGATGCCGATCACGATGATCGGCTTCGTCGCGGGTGCTTTCGCGATGATCGGGATTCCGCCGACCTGCGGTTTCTTTTCCAAGTGGTATCTGATTCGCGGCGGGATCGAATCCGGTCACTACGAATATGTTGTCGCTCTGCTAGGCTCAAGTTTGATCAACGCGATCCTGTTTTTCCGAATCATCGAAGTCGCCTATTTCGGCAAGGCGCCAAAGGAGGGTTACGGCGGCGAAGAGCCCCTGCGGACAAAATGGAACGAGGCTCCGCTCTCATCGATTATCGCGTTGCTCACGGCAGCAGCTGCTCTGATTTTGATCGGCGTGTTTAACTCAAAAATCGTGGAAGTCTTCCGCTGGGCCTTTGCAGGCGCGCCGATGATTGGAGGGAACTGATGAACGCAAAACCCACAGCCGAGTCGCGCGGACGTAGTTCCGGATCTCCGTATCCGGGCGCGGCCCCAAGCCGCGATTTCAACTCGTCCGCCATCGCAGGACCATCGCCCCGCGGCCTGGCGCCGCGCCGGATACGGAGATCCGGTTCTACGAATTCATTCTAACATGGAAACCGTTCACAGCTGGGTCCCGCTCTGGGCATGCCTGACCGCACTTTTCGCGGTGGTTCCGATCGTGCTCGTCGGCCGCCGTTTTCCGAACCTTCGGGAAAGCTTCACCTTTCTCGCTGGCGTCGTGATGTTCGGCTTTGTCGTCTCGCTCCTGCCCACGATTCTCAGCGGCAAAATCGTCGTCTGCGAACTCCTCAGCATTGTCCCGAACGTCCCGCTTGCGTTTCGCGTCGACGGGCTTGGCCTGCTTTTCGCCATGGTCGCGTCCTTCCTCTGGGTGCCGACCTCGATGTATTCGATCGGCTACATGCGCGGCGCGAATGAATCCAACCAGACCCGGTTTTTCGCCTTCTTCGCTCTTTCGCTCTCGGCCACGATCGGCGTCGCCTTCGCTGGCAATCTCCTGACGCTTTACGTCTTCTACGAGCTGCTTTCCCTCTCGACTTTCCCGCTCGTCACCCATCACCAGGACAAGGAAGCGCGCGGCGGCGGCCGGACCTACCTTTCCCACCTCCTCTTCACCTCAGTCGGCTTCGCGCTTCCCGCGATCATCTTCTGCTATTTCAAAACCGGCGGAGGCGAGATGGATTTCTCAGTATCCGGCTTCCTCGCCGATGCCGAGCTGACCAAATTTCAGAGCATCGTCGTCCTACTGCTTCTCACCTTCGGTTTCGCCAAAAACGGCCTCATGCCGTTCCATTCTTGGCTTCCCGGCGCAATGGTCGCGCCGACACCGGTCTCCGCGTTGCTCCACGCCGTGGCCGTCGTGAAAGTCGGTGTGTTCTGCGTGATCCGCGTTTTCACCGGAGTCTTCGGGCTGCAGCTCCTGGGTGAGCTCGACATCGCAATCATCGTTTCGTGGATCGCCGCGTTCACCGTGATCGTGTCTTCCCTGATCGCATTGACCCAGGATAGTTTGAAGCGTCGACTCGCGTTTTCGACCATCGGCCAGCTCGCCTACATCATCCTTGGCGTGTCCCTCTTAACTCCGCACGGCGTCACCGGAAGCATGATGCATATCGCGATGCACGCCTTCGGCAAGATCACGCTCTTCTTCTGCGCTGGCGCAATTTACGTCGCCACGCACAAGAAAAATATCAGCGAAATGACCGGACTCGGACGCAAGATGCCGATCACCTTCGCCTGCTTCTTCATCGGTTCGCTCAGCGTGATCGGCTTGCCGCCGACGGGCGGGCTAATCAGCAAATTCTACCTCGTCATCGGCACGATGCAGGCCGAGCAACCGCTGCTCCTGGTCGTGTTTCTCATCTCGACGATCCTCAATGCCTGTTATTTCCTACCCATCATCATCCGCGCATTCTACCGCACAAACGAAGCCGGCGAATCGACTGAGTTTTCCTGGAAATCGATCAAGGAGGCCCCGGTCGCCTGCGTCGCGCCAATCGTTTTGACCGCCGTGCTCAGCGTCGCGCTGTTTTTCTTCGCGTGGCTGCCGCTCGACCTCGCCAACCTCATCGTCCCCATGCCTAAATGAAGGAGAAGGAGAAAAAGGAATTCGACTGGTTCGACAAACCGAGCTCCAAGCGCCTGCTCTGGATTCTGCTGTTGGTGACCTGCGGCCTGACGCTCGTTGCTGAGCCGATCTACTTGATGATCGCCCACAAGGATCATCACGCTGAAGGACTCTTCAAATTCACCAAGTGGCCTCTCTTTTACGCAGTGCTGGGATTCGTTTCCTGCGCGCTGATGATCGTCGTCGCCAAAGTCCTCGGTTTCTGGCTCAAGAAGCCGACCGATCATTACGAAAAGGAGGAAGAAGCCGATGACTGATCTTCCACAATTTCCTCCAGCGCTGATTTTGATCCTCGGCGCGCTGCTCGTCCCTTTCCTGAAGGGCTCGCTGAAGAATATCTGGACAATTCTCCTGCCAGCAGCTGCTCTGCTTTACATCTGGCTCGGGCTGAAGCTTCCGGAGGTTAAAAATGCGGACGGCGAGATGGTGGCGGGCTCGCTCAGTGGTTGGATGGTCAGTCTCCGCGGTTTGGGTGACTTGACGTGGTTCCACGCCGACAAACTGACGAAGGCGTTCGGCTACATTTTCACGATTAACGCGATCGCGGCTTTCTGGTTTGCCTTTCATCTCAAGAAATCAACCCAGCACACCGCCGCGCTGATTTACATCGGTAGCGCGCTCGGCGTCATCTTTTCCGGCGATCTCATCACGACTTACGTCTTCTGGGAAATCATGGCAGTCGCCTCGACCTTCGTCATTCTCGCCCGCAACACGTCCAGGGCCCGCGGAGCCGCTTATCGTTACGTCCTGATCCACATTTTCGGCGGCCTGCTCTTCCTCGCTGGCCTCGTGATGCACATCGCTGGCGGCGGCGACATCGGCCTACCCGAAGGCCTCGCTGGAATCCTCGGCGACGGCGAGAAAACGCTTGGGATGTGGCTGATCCTCGGCGGTTTCCTCGTCAATGCAGCCGCTCCACCGCTTCACGCCTGGCTCTCCGACGCCTACCCGGAAGCCTCGGTTTCCGGCGGCCTGATCCTCAGCGCCTACACGACCAAAACGGCGGTCTACACCCTGCTTCGCTGGTATCCAGGATGGGAAGAGCTGATCTGGGTCGGCTGCATCATGACGGTGTTCGGCATCATCTACGCGCTGCTCGAAAACGACATGAGGCGAATCCTCGCCTACTCGATCATCAACCAGGTCGGCTTCATGGTCTGCGCCGCGGGGATCGGGACGGAGCAAGCAATCTCGGGCGCCACGGCCCACGCCTTCTGCCACATCATTTACAAATCGCTGCTCTGGATGTCCGCTGGCGCCGTGCTCTACCGCGTTGGCAAAAGCAAATGCACCGAACTCGGCGGGCTCTACAAAACGATGCCCCTGACCTTGATCTTCGGCACGATCGGCGCGCTCGCGATCTCCGCCGTTCCCCTAACCAGTGGATTCACCAGCAAAACGATCATCATCGAGCAGACGCACCTGGACCCGAGCCTCTTCTGGGCCTGGCTGATGCTCGAAATCGCTTCCGCCGGCGTCTTCCTCCACGCTGGGATCAAATTTCCCTACTTCGTCTTCTTCAACAAAGATCGCGGCTTACGACCAAAAGAAGCGCCGAAGAGCATGCTCATCCCCATGGCCTTCTTGTCGCTGCTCTGCATCGTGCTCGCGATCCCCGGACTCTACCAGCATCTGCTGTGGGATCTCCTCCCCTACCCCGTCACCGACTTCAACCCCTACGGCGTCGGAAAAATCATCCATCAGATGCAATTGCTGATGTTCGCGGGCCTCGTCTTCTTCCTGTTCCTACCGATGCTCAAGCGAACCGACACGATCTCGCTCGACACCGATTGGTTCTGGCGCAAGGGCGGCCGTGGCTTTGCCTGGATGGCCGACAAGAGCCTGAACGGTTTCAACCAGCTCACCGGCCGGACCATCCTCGGTAAGGTCATTCCCGGATTGGCGAGATTTTTCCGCGACGCCCCGTCAAAGGTCGCGCGCGGTTTGATGACGCCAGTCTGGTTGCTGACTGGTCAACGCGGCGAGGCGCTCAAATCCAAACGATCCGAACTACGACGCTCCATCCGCACCGGCGCTTCGCGTATCGGCGTAACCGCCTGTTTCGCTGTTGTCCTGCTCGCCATCCTTTTCCTGATTCGATCCGCCTGACCAAAATGTTCACCGGAATCGTCGAACGCACTGTCCCCGTCGCCGAACTTCGCCCTGTCGAAACCGGTGCGCGCCTGATTCTCGACCTCAGCGAAATCGCTGCCGATCTTGAACTCGGCGAAAGCGTCGCCGTCAACGGCTGCTGCCTGACCGTAGCTGGATTCCTTGAAAACGGCCGCATCGCCTTTGACCTCCTCGAAGAAACTTTGCGCCTCACGAACCTCGGCGACCTCACGGCCGATTCGATCGTCAACATCGAGCGCGCTCTCCGAATCGGCGACCGTTTGAGCGGCCATTTCGTCCAGGGCCACGTCGACACAAGCGGGCAGCTGCTGGCGCTGGAATCGAGCGGCCAGGACCACAAACTCGTCGTCGAGCTCCCGTCCGACTTCGCGCGCTACGCGATCTACAAGGGCTCGATCTGCGTCGACGGCATGAGCCTGACAATCGCAGAACTCGGCGACGACCGCTTCACGATCTGGATCACTCCGCACACCTTTCAGGTTACGAATCTCCGCGACCGCAAACCCGGCGACGCCGTGAATCTGGAGTTCGACATGCTCGCGAAATATCTCGAGCGGTCTCGTAGCAGCTGCTGATCGATTTCCAGCTTCCCAACGCTGTGAGATTGCGCTAAACACGAGGAGTTATGCGCGTCCTCATCAGCTACAGCCACGATTCTGACGAACATCGAAAACTCGTCCTCGGGCTGTCCAACCGCTTGCGAACAAACGAGGGAATCGATGCGCTCATCGATCAGTATTTCGAAAGTCCTTGTCCAAAAGAAGGCTGGCCCGATTGGATGATCAAACAGATCAACGAAGCCAACTTCGTGGTTCTGGTCTGCACTGAGTCTTACTACAACCGATTCCATAACCTGGAAGAAGACGCCGATGTCGGGCGAGGCGTTCGCTGGGAGGCGGTCATCAGCACCAACGAACTCTACGACCAGAAGAACGAATCGACAAAATTCATCCCCGTTGTCTTTCGAGATGAAGATCAAAAGCACGCGCCGCAGCCTCTGCGTGGTCGCAGCATATACAATGTCGACACTGCTGACGGGTTCGAACTCCTCGTCCGTCACATTCGCGGCCGAAACCGGGTGAAAATGCCTGAGGTCGCCGAAGCATCCAGCATCCTCGACAACCGGGACAACGCCTTTTCTCTCGAAGCATTCGCGGAATCAACAGCGCCTGT
The DNA here is from genome assembly GCA_047620505.1 of Verrucomicrobiales bacterium. GTDB lineage: Bacteria > Verrucomicrobiota > Verrucomicrobiia > Verrucomicrobiales > DEV007 > JBLHKS01. The sequence continues at coordinate 9,384 of JBLHKS010000010.1, forward strand.
TCCTATTCCGGCCAGCCTCGCGGTCGATAAATTATTCGAAACATCCGAGCCGCTTACCGGTTTCGACCCCGACCTCCTCGACCGCGTCCAAGCCGCTTGGGAAACCTTCCACCCCCTCGACAAAATCGAGCGCGTCTCCGAGCCGGATTCCCCTGACTACCTCCACATCTCCCGCACCGAGGCCGGGATCTACGAAGTATTCCCCATCATGGCCTGCCAGCAGTTGCTGGAGGATGGCGACGACTGGTACGCCGTCCTTGCCGTCGACGAACGCTTCCGAAAGTCCGATCCCCACGTCCGCACCCGCGTCGTCGTCGAATCCGGGCCGATCGACCCGAAATCCCTCCTCGAAGCGCGGAAACTCGGGCTCATCCTCCAGACCCTGTTCGAATTCCAGGGCTTCATCCACTTCGACGGCTACCGCAACGCCCAGACGAAGCGCCTCGCTCACGATCCGATCTACCCGCCCAAACTCTACGTCCCTCAGAAGGCCGAAATCATCTCCCCGGGCAAACCCCGAATCCTCGGCCCCGCGGTCGATGAGATCGAAGCCTGGCTCTGCGATCCCAAAGGCGTCTTCGTCCTCGTCCTCGCCGATCCAGGCGCTGGCAAAACCTTCCTCCTCCATCAACTCGCCCTCCGCCTCGCCGATCCCGAAAAATCGACCGCGCCCGAGCCGATCCTCATCGAAATGCAGGCCCTCGAAAAAGGCCACTCCATCGACAGCCTCGTCGCCCAGCATTTCGCCACCCACGACTTCGACGCCCCGGCCAAACCCTTCCGCTACATGCTGCGCGAAGGCCGGATCGCCCTGCTTTTCGATGGGTTCGACGAACTCGAACTCCGCGCGACCTACGACAAAGCCCTGCTCCACCTCAACGCGATCCTCTCCGCCGCCGAGGGCTCCGGGCACGTCGTCGTCACCTCGCGCCGCAACCACTTCCTCACCGAGGGCGATCTCCTCCGCCACGTCGGCGAAAAAGTCGCCGCTCTCCCCGGCCACAAAATCATCAAACTGCCGACCTTCGACAAGCGCGACATCTTCACCTTCTTCCAGCAGCTGCTCGGGTCCGAAGAAGCCGCCGAGAAACGCATCCAGCTTCTCCAACAGGTCGACAACCTCATGGGCCTCTCGGAAAACCCGCGGATGCTCGGCTTCATCGCCAATCTCGATGAGTCCGAACTCGCCGCCGCCGCCGGGGCCGATGAAACCATCAACTCGGCCACGCTCTATCGGAAAATCCTCGAGCGTTGGTTCGATCAGGAAATCAAACGCCGGAGCCGCCCTGGATCCGCGGATCTGCCGGCCTGGCCGATCGAGGATTACTGGAAAATCGTCACCTGCCTCGCGATGGAGCTGTGGAAACGGGACGAAAAGTTCCTCGACCCCGCCGATCTCCAGGTCCCGGTTTCCGAGAGCCAGATCGGGTTTGCCGTGCCCGCCGACAACCTCGCCACCCGGCTTTCGCAGCTCACCACGATCAACCAGACCGCCGCCGAGGACGCCCATCAGGCCGGGTCGGCCACCCTCTTGATCAAGGATGAAAAAGATCGCTTCGCCTTCATTCATCGATCCGTGATGGAGTGGCTCGTCGCCAACGAATGCGCTCAGCAGCTGCCGGAGGATTCGCGGCCGGCGGCGTTGGAGAGCGAAGAGGTTTCCCGCCTGATGGCGGATTTTTTCGCCAGTCTGGCGGGGAAACCCGCAGGAGATTGGGCGGACGCGGTTTTGCAGGATCCGGAGGCCGATGAGATCGCGAAGAAAAACGCCCTCAAGGTCGAGGAAATGGTTTACAACCGGTTCGGGCATCGGAAGCAGAACGATGCCCGGGATTTTTCCGGTCAGGATCTGCGCGGAGAGGACTTTTCCGGGCAAACGCTGCTGGCCGCCAATTTCGAGGGGGCAAAGCTGGAGTCCGCCCAGTTTCAGGGGGCGCAACTGGTTAACGCGCGGTTCGTGGGGGCGGATCTCCGCCAGGCGAATTTCAAAAAGGCCAATCTGACCGGGGCGAATCTGAAGAACGCCAATCTCTCCCGTGCCAATCTCATGGGCGCAAATTTGACCGGCGCGGACCTTGAGGCCGCCGATTTCGGTTTCGCGAAGCTCCTCGCCGAGGGCCTCGACACCACGCGACCGCCGATTCTCCCGGTCACCTCTTCACCCCTTCACCAAGTCACCCCGTCTCCCCTCACCGGCGCCGCGCTCAGCCTGCCCGCTCACCCTCAATTCCTCCCCGCTTCCCCGGTCTATTCCGTCGCTTGGAACCAGCGCAACCTGATCGCCGTTGGAACCGGACCCGGAGACATCTGGATCGCGGACATTGAATTGGAGGCCGTGATCCGGGTTCTCAAGGGCCATTCGGGCTCTGTCTTGAGCGTGGCGTGGAGCGCCGATGGTCAGCGCCTCGCCAGCGGCTCGAATGACAAAACCGTGAGGATCTGGAATCCGGACAGCGCTTCCCAACTCGCCGAACTCAAGGGACATTCCGACTATGTCAGGAGCGTGGCGTGGAGCGCCGATGGTCAGCGCCTCGCCAGCGGCTCGGATGACAACACCGTGAGGATCTGGAATCCGGACAGCGCTTCCCAACTCGCCGAACTCAAGGGACATTCGAGCTTTGTCATGAGCGTGGCGTGGAGCGCCGATGGTCAGCGCCTCGCCAGCGGCTCGGAGGACCGCACCGTGAGGATCTGGAATCCGGAGAGCGCTTCCCAACTCGCCGAACTCAAGGGACATTCGGGCTCTGTCTGGAGCGTGGCGTGGAGCGCCGATGGTCAGCGCCTCGCCAGCGGCTCTTCTGACAACACCGTGAGGATCTGGAATCCGGACAGCGCTTCCCCACTCGCCGAACTCAAGGGCCATTCGGCCTCTGTCAGGAGCGTTGCGTGGAGCGCCGATGGTCAGCGCCTCGCCAGCGGCTCGGATGACAAAACCGTGAGGATCTGGAATCCGGAGAGCGCTTCCCAACTCGCCGAACTCAAGGGACATTCGGGCTATGTCATGAGCGTGGCGTGGAGCGCCGATGGTCAGCGCCTCGCCAGCGGCTCGGATGACAACACCGTGAGGATCTGGAATCCGGAGAGCGCTTCCCAACTCGCCGAACTCAAGGGACATTCCAACTGGGTCATGAGCGTGGCGTGGAGCGCCGATGGAAAGCGCCTCGCCAGCGGCTCTGCCGACAAAACCGTGAGGATCTGGAATCCGGAGAGCGCTTCCCAACTCGCCGAACTCAAGGGCCATTCGGGCTATGTCATGAGCGTGGCGTGGAGCGCCGATGGTCAGCGCCTCGCCAGCGGCTTTGATGACAACACCGTGAGGATCTGGAATCCGGAGAGCGCTTCCCAACTCGCCGAACTCAAGGGACATTCGGGCTCTGTCTGGAGCGTGGCGTGGCATCCAGACCAGCAGCTGCTGGCCAGCGCATCCGCAGACGGCACGATCCGCGTCTGGGACGCCGAAAATGCCAGTTGTCTCGTGATCCTCTATTCCCTCCCCGATGGCGCCTGGGCCGCCTTCACCCCGGAGGGCCGCTACCGGCTGAGCGACAACTTCACCAGCGGCTTCTGGCATTCCGTCAATCTCTGCCGCTTCGAACCCGGGGAACTGGATGAATTCCTGCCCGAAGGAGAGAAACTGGAGATGGGCGCTGAGGAAAAGCTCTTTTGAGGAGGCAATCAGAGCGAATCACCGCTTCATCAGCTCGGATTACGACTAAATCAGGCCGGATTAAGGCTTCATCAGGCCGGATTAAGGTTTAATTAGGCAGAATCACGGCTCCATCAGGCCGGATTATGACTTCATTAACCCAGATTACGACTCCATCAGAGCGAATTACGGCGTGATTGGCCTCAATTCTGTTTCCGGTGTCCCGGATTTGATTCCAGGCTGTGATTGCATCCGCGGCCGGCAATCTCCAGAATGCCCCCATGAAAACCCTTTTCACCTGGCTTGGCCTCGTCACGGCGCTAGCAGCTGCTGACCGGCCCAACTTCCTCGTCGTGCTCTGCGATGACCTCGGCTACGGCGATATCGGCTGCTTCGGCAACGACGTTGTGCAGACCCCGAACATCGACGCCTTCGCCAAGGAAGGTCTGAAGCTGACCGATTGCTACTCGGCGGCTCCGAACTGCTCGCCTTCGAGAACCGGGCTCATGACCGGCCGAACGCCATGGCGTGTCGGGGTTCACAATTGGATTCCGATGCTTTCGCCGGTGCACGTTCGCGAATCGGAAATCACGGTGGCGACGCTCCTTCGTGATGCGGGCTACGCGACCTGCTTGAGCGGGAAATGGCATCTCAACGGGATGTTCAACCTGACTGGACCTCAGCCGGACGACCACGGTTTCGAGCACTGGTTCGCGACGCAAAACAACGCGCTGCCGAATCATCGCGATCCCTGGAACTTTGTCAGGAACGACATTCCGGTCGGTCCGCTCGAAGGCTACGCTGCGCCGCTCGTTGCGGACGAAGCGCTCTGGTGGTTGCGTGAGGGTCGAGACAAGGAGAAGCCATTTTTTATCTTTGTTAGTTTCCACGAGCCGCATGAGCCGATCGCGACGGATCCGAAATACGAAAAACTCTACGAGCAATTCGAAGATCCGGCACAGCGCGCGCATCACGGCAACATCACCCAGATGGACGCGGCGTTCGGCCGGTTGATGAAGCAGCTCGACGACGATGGGCTGCGCGAATCGACGATGGTGCTTTTCACGAGCGACAACGGCCCGGCGATCACCGGGATGCATCCGCATGGCTCATCGGGTCCGTTACGCGATAAAAAGGGCGCGGTTTACGACGGAGGAATCCGCGTGCCCGGAATTTTACGCTGGCCTGGCCGGATCGAAGCGGGAACGTCGAGCGACACGCCGGTTTGTGGCGTCGATCTTTTGCCGACGCTTTGTGAGCTGGCAGGAGTCGAAACGCCAACGGATCGAGCGATCGATGGAACGAGTTTCACGCCTGTTTTTGAAGGCAAGCCGATCGAGCGCGAGACTCCGCTCTACTGGCATCTTTACCACGCGCCCGGGCCCAAGGTGGCGATGCGTGATGGCGATTGGAAGCTGCTTGCCGACTTGGATATCGAACTGATCGAGCGTCCGCCGAACCTGACAGCCGCACAAAACGAGGCAAACAAGATGGCTGAGCTAACCGATTTCCAACTCTACAATCTCAAAGACGACACCGCCGAATCCCAGCAGCTGCTGGAGGCGCAGCCGGAGCGTTTCGCGGCGATGAAGAAGCGCATGATCGCGCTTTACCGAGAGGTTCGCGACGAGTCTCCGATCTGGCCCGAATGGGAATGGCCGCGTTACGAAGGCCAACGAATCGAGTGGCCGGCTTACTGGCTTGAGAAGCGAAAGCAGGGTCGTTAGGAAATCTCAGCCGCCATAGACGTGCGCAAGTGGCTTTTTAAGCAGTCGAAATAGCTGCTAGATTCGACCAGCCAGAAGTTCCCGCTGGAAGATCAGTTCCTTCGGCAGGTGATCGTACAAACTGAGGTAGAGCTCGGCTTCGGATAGCAGTTCACGCCTGAATTCATCCTCGGTCACGGCCATCACTTCATCGAAATCTTCCGCGTCGAATCCCTTCAATCCTTTGAGGTTGAAATCTTTAAGGTGCGGAATCCAGCCGATCTGGTTTTCATGCCCCGCAACTCGGCCGCGGCATCGGTTCACGATCCACTCTAACACGCGCATATTATCGCCGAACCCGGGCCAGATGAATTTGCCCTTCGCGTTCTTGCGAAACCAGTTCACGTGGAAGAGCCGCGGGAGATGCCGGATGCGTTTTCGCATGCTAAGCCAGTGTGCGAAATAGTCGCCCATGTTGTAGCCGCAGAACGGCAGCATCGCGAACGGATCATGCCGAACCTGGCCGACCTCTCCAGCAGCAGCTGCTGTCCGCTCCGATCCCATGTTCGCCCCGAGGTAGACACCGTGAACCCAGTTAAACGCCTGAAAAACCAGCGGCATCGTTGTCGCTCGTCGACCTCCGAAAACGATCGCGTCGATCGGCACGCCTTCCGGATTCTCCCATTCGGGATCGATCGAAGGGCACTGGCTTGCGGGCGCGGTGAAGCGCGCATTCGGATGCGCCGCGGGTGTGCCTTTGTCAGGGCTCCACGGCTCACCACGCCAGTCAGTCAAGCCGGCCGGCGGCTCTTCGGTTAGACCTTCCCACCAGACATCGCCATCAGCCGTGAGCGCGACGTTCGTGAAAATCGAGTTCGCTTTCATCGCCTCCATCGCGTTCGGGTTCGACTCCGACGACGTCCCCGGAGCCACGCCGAAGTAGCCAGCTTCCGGATTGATCGCGTGTAATTTGCCGTCTTCGTGTGGCCAGAGCCAGGCGATGTCGTCGCCGACCGTCGTCACTTTCCAGCCCTTTTTGCGGTACGACTCCGGCGGAATCAGCATCGCGAAATTCGTCTTCCCGCAAGCGCTTGGAAACGCGCCGGTTACGTAAGTTTTCGTGCCATCGGGTGACTCGACACCTGTGATCAGCATGTGCTCGGCCATCCAACCTTCATCGCGCGCCATCACGCTCGCGATCCTCAGCGCGAGACATTTCTTGCCTAACAAAGCGTTTCCGCCGTAACCGCTTCCGTAAGACCAGATCTCGCGGTCATCCGGAAAATGCACGATGTATTTTGTGTCGCTGCAAGGCCACGGCACGTCCTTCTGCCCCTTCCGAAGCGGCGCGCCGACCGAATGCAGACACGGCACAAACTCGCCATCGTTTCCGAGTTCCTTGAGCACCTTTTTGCCCATGCGAGTCATGATCCGCATGCTAACCGCCGCGTAGGCCGAGTCTGTCAGCTGGACGCCGATGATCGAACGCGGTGAGCCGATCGGGCCCATGCTGAACGGCACCACATACAAAGTCCGACCCCGCATCGAGCCCTTGAACACGCCCTGCAGCGTTTCCTTCATCTCGTCCGGTTGACGCCAGTTGTTAGTCGGGCCGGAGTCGACTTCGCGCTTGCTGCAGATGAAAGTTTGCTCCTCGACCCGCGCCACATCGTTCGGATCGGACAGCGCGAGATAACTATTTGGACGCTTCTTCGCGCTGAGTTTTCTGAACGTCCCCGCAGCCAGCAGCTGCTGGCAGAGACGAGTCCACTCGGACTTTGAACCGTCGCACCAGACGACCTCATCAGGCCTACAGAGTTTCTGGACTTCGGCAACCCATTCGAGGAGTCGCGCGTGTTTCGTCGGAGGCGAATCAGCAGGCATCCGCGAAGATGGCCGGAACGACGGGGGCGACAAGTGAAACGTTGTGGGTTTGTCAGGGGTTTCGAAACAGAGCCCAAATGGCGACTTCTTCCGAAAATTCGATAGCCGTCAATTCGGCTGGACGCCGCGCTTCTTAGTGATTGCTTCAAGCATGCGAATTGTTCCCGCCCTGATTTCACTCATCGTCGCCTCAGCTGGCTTCGCTCAGATCGAAACGGCCCCGTCTGAAGGCATCCGAGAAAACACTCCGCGAATCCACGTTTTGCGAGGAGCGACGATCGTTCCAAGCCCCGGCGAGAAGATCGAGAACGGTGTGATCGTCCTGCGCGATGGATTGATCGTCTCAGTCGGAGGCGCGGACATCGAAGCCCCAGAGAATGCGCGTGAGTGGAATCTGAACGGTAAAACGGTCTACGCAGGTTTTATCGATGCGGCTACGAACCTCGGAAAACCAACGGAAGTCAGCAAAGCGAACACTCATTGGAACCCGCTCGTCCGCCCGGAACGACGGGCTGCGGAGTTTGAAATGCCAGGTGCGGAAAAAATCGAAGCCCTCCGTAATCTTGGTTTTTCGACAGCGCAGATTCTCCCTGACAAAGGCATCTTTCGCGGTCAGTCGGCTGTGATCAATCTCGGCGCGAAGGCCACGATCGTGGCTGAGGATGTTCGACATTGCATTGCGTTTGAGCGCGCTGAATCGTATCCGAATTCTTTGATGGGCGGCGTCGCTCTCGTCCGGCAGGCCCTTCACGACGCGACCTGGCATCGCGATTTTTCGGCATACCTCGAACAGAATCCGGGCACCGAACGTCACGAGGCCAACACGGCGCTCGCAGCCCTTGAGCCGGTCATCAGCAAAACTCAGCAGTTGCTGGCGCGCACCGAGGATGAACTCGACTACGCTCGATGGTTCGACATCGCAGCTGAGTTCGAGATTCCGGTGCCTGCGATCCTCGGCAACGGCTACGAATACCGTCAGGCCGAGCTTCTTCGCGACTCCGGCGCAACGGTGATCGTTCCGCTGAATTTTCCCAAAACGCCACCGGTTGAGAACCCGCATCGGGTTCTCGAGATCGCGCTCGAAAGGCTCGAACATTGGGAAATTGCGCCTGCCAACCCCGCAGCCTTGGCAAACGCCGAGATCCCGATTTGTCTAACCACGCGGAGTTTGGAAAAGCCAAAGGACGATTTCTGGAAGCATGTCAGGCTCGCGATCGGCCAAGGTTTGAGCGCCGCCGCCGCGCTGTCTGCCCTGACCGAAACACCAGCTGCGTTAACTGGGCTGGGCGATCAGCTGGGAACAATCGAGGCGGGCAAGATCGCCAATCTGGTCGTCGCCGAGGGAGATCTCTTCACGGCTGAGGACGCTGAGATCCACGCGATTTGGATCGACGGCGAGCCGTTTGAAACCGACGCCGCCAAGCGAATCGATCCGGCCGGCGAGTGGAAACTGGAATGGACTGGCGTTGAAGCGGCGGAATCCTGGATCGTAAGCGGAGAACCCGGCTCGCCGAAATTGAAAGCCGACGAAACCGAGTTTCCGATCAAGTTGGAAGGCGAAACGGTTCTGATTTTTCCCGCCGCCGAGTTTTTCGGAAGCGACTCTGAAGGCACCGCTCGGTTGTCTGGATCGATTGATGTCCAGGCCGCGACTGCGAGGGGCAGCGGAGTTCTTCCGGGCGGAGCGACGTTTTCCTGGAGCGCCAAAATTTCTCCGGCGAGCGACGACGAAGCCGAAGAAGAGGAGCTTGAGGAGGAGCAGCTCGAAATCGCTCAGTTTACAAAGTATCCCGCTGGCGCGTTCGGAATTTCAGACCAGCCAGACCAACCGGCTGTTCTCGTCATCAAAAATGGGACAGTCTGGACATCAGCTGCTGCTGGCCGGCTCGAATCGACCGACCTCCTGATTGAGTCTGGCAAGATCACAAAAATCGGAGCCGACCTGGCTGTCCCGACAGGAGCGACCGTGATCGATGCCGACGGCAAGCACGTCTCTCCGGGTTTGATCGACTGCCATTCGCACAGCGCGATCAGTCGCGGGATCAACGAAAGCACTCACGCGGTGACGGTGGAATGTCGGATCGGGGACGTGATCGATCCGACCGACATCGCGCTCTACCGCGAACTCGGCGGCGGGCTGACTACGGCAAGCGTGCTTCACGGAAGCGCCAATCCGATGGGCGGCCAGAACCAGGTGATCAAACTGCGCTGGGGCTCGGACGCGGAGGGTCTGCGATTCGCTGGAGCTAAGCCTGGTGTGAAATTCGCGCTCGGCGAAAACGTAAAGCAATCGAATTGGGACAAGCGGACAAACCGGTATCCTCAGACGCGGATGGGCGTCGAACAGATCATGAAAGACACCTTCGTTGCGGCTCGCGAGTACGAACGCGCGCGTGTCGAGTCAGAGCAAATCGGTAAACCGCATCGCCGAAACCTCCGGCTCGAAGCGGCCCTGGAAATCCTCGAACGCGAGCGGATCGTCCACATCCATTCCTATCGGCAGGACGAGGTTTTGATGTTTGTCAGGCTGGCTCAGGAATTCAATTTCACGGTCGGAACGTTCCAGCACATTCTGGAAGGCTACAAAGTCGCGGACGCGCTCGCCGAAATTGGTGCAGGCGGATCGAGCTTCAGCGATTGGTGGGCCTACAAGTTTGAGGTCTACGACGCGATTCCATACAACGGCGCTCTGCTTCACCAGGCGGGCGTGGTCACCTCGTTCAATTCCGATAGCAACGAACTCGCAACTCGGCTTAACACCGAAGCCGCGAAGGCCATCAAATACGGCGGCCTGTCTGAGGAAGAGGCGTTTAAATTCGTCACGATCAATCCAGCGATTCAACTTCGGATCGATGATCGGGTTGGTTCGCTTGAAATCGGCAAAGACGCCGACTTCGTGATTTGGTCAGCGAACCCGCTTTCAAGCTATGCCCGAGCCGAGCAAACGTGGATCGACGGTCGGCGTTACTTCGATCTTGAGGCTGACGCGCGCCTTCGCGAGACGGCCCTGACAGAGCGCGAACGCCTGATCGCCAAGGCGCTCCCAAAACGAATGACCGCGCTCCAAAAAAAGGAGGCAGACGACGACGACACTGAGGAAAAGGGCAAACCAAAGATGCCCTGGTTTCTGATCCGCGATCGCCAACAACGCTGCGTCAACGCGTCTCATTCTCTTTACCACAACGGCTTCGATTCCTACACCTGCTCCAGCAGCTGCTGCGGCCTTCGGTGAAACGGTCACTCGTATCGGTAACCAACGCCGTGCACCGTTTTAATAATGTCAGGGTGCTTCGGGTCACGCTCGATTTTCTTACGAAGCTGAGAAATGTGCTGATCAAGAGTCCGGCTGTTCGGAAGGTAATCGAAGCCCCAACATTCATCGAAAAAGACATCACGATTGAGAGCCTTGCCTCGATGTCTGGACAGCAGCTGAAGAATTTGGATATCGCGTAGGCTTAGCTCGATACTCGCTTCACCTCGAAAAGCACGGAGTTCATCCGGCTTGACGACGATGTCTCCGATCTCAAACGTCGAACTCGCGCTTCGACCACGCTTTGCGTAAACGCGCCGGGTTACAGCCCGGATTCGAGCGACGACTTCCTTGATGCCGAACGGCTTCTGGATGAAATCGTCGGCACCGAGTTCAAGCCCTAACACTGCGTCAATCTCCTCGGATTTCGCGGTAATGAAAAGAATCGCCACCTGGTCATTTCGCCTGCGAATCCGCCGACAAACTTCGTAGCCATCAACATTCGGCATCATCACGTCGAGGCAGAGCACCTCTGGTTTTGCTGTTTCGAAAAGCTTTAGAGCTTCCGCTCCGTCGGGCGCAACGACAACTTCGTAGCCTTCTCCCTGGAGAATCTCGCGGAGTCCTTCCCGAGTGTTTGGATCGTCTTCGGCGATGAGAACTTTCATAGGATATCAGGTAATTAGCTCAATCTTGAAGGTGACTCGAAAACACGCGCCGATGTTCTCGCCAGCAGATGCTGGATCGCAAATGACGACGTCACCACCGTGGAGTCTGGCAAGATTGCGCGCGATACTAAGACCAATTCCAGTCCCAGCGGCATCTGACAATTTGTCGCTGATGCGTTCGAACGGCTGGAAGATTAATTTATGTTTGTTAGGCGGAACTCCGGGACCGGAATCTGAAACGCTGATTTCGCAGAAATCTTCATCCAAGCGGGAACTGACTTTCAGCTGCTTACCTTCGCAGGCGTACTTCTCAACATTACCGATGAGGTTGGTAAGAATCTGCTCCAACGCATCGGGATCGAAATTGCATCGGTCTGCCGCGCCGGCCTCAAACTCGATTTCAAACTCGGCAGCTTCGAGCACCGGCCGGAAGTGATCAATCGCAGACGCGATGACGTCGTCGACAACGCCTGGCCTCGGCTGGACGTTCAATTTGCCCTGACCGGAGCGGGAAAAAGTAAGCACGTTGCTGATCAATCTGCTGAGCCGCTGACTTTCGCCGACGACCACGTCAACGCATCGCTGAGCGCTCTGATCCGAGTCTTCGAGCTTTGATTCGAGCATTTCGGCGTACATACGGATGTTCGTCAGGGGCGTTTTCAGTTCATGGGAAACCTGGTTTACAAAAGAGACCCGCTCCGAGGCTTCGCGCATGTCTCGACAGTGCTCGCGGAAGAACCAGGCCGAAACGAGGAAAAGACCTAACGCCGCAGCCCCGATCACCCACGCCAGATTGACGAGCGATGCCTTCGATGTTGTCCGCGTGAAAAGCGATCCGCTGGAATAGTATTCCAGGTTCCAAGCCGCAAGCGGCGGATTCAGTTTTAAGACTGTTAACGGTGCCTGGTCTTCGGCAGGCTCAAACCCGCCCCAAGCGTAAAGAACTCGGCCGTTCGCATCGCGCAACTGGACCTGAGCATCAACGGGCAGGTCTCGGTCAACACCATCAGCAGGCAGAGAGGCCAGAATATCTGCAAGCAGCCGCATCCGCTCTAACTCAACCCCAATTACGCGACCCGATTTCGCTACACGCGACCAAGCGATGAGATGAATGCCGTTATTCCAATACCAAGTGTGCCAGCCGTTGCTCGGAGCAATTCCGGATTCGGCCCCGGCTGAGAATGCGCCGCCGCTCTCGAAGACCGCTCGAGAGCGATCGAGAAAGGCGCGTTCGCGTTCAGTCATCTTCTCAGGTTGCTCAAGATTGGGGAAGAGAACGAGCCCTTGTTGATCCAGGACGAAAACTTGGCGAATCCACGGATGTCGGCGCTGGATCGAACGCCATTCCGCTTCTGAAGCATAGCCGAATTTACTCAGCAGGCCGAAAACCTCGCTCTCACGTTCCTGAATAACTCGATCTACAGAAGTCCGAGTATTTGCCAAGCCTCCGGTCATGAGTTGGCTTAGCTCTCGACGCACGCGGTGTTGCTCCTCTTTCCCGACGCGCCAGCTCAGCCAAGCCACGAGCCCGGCTGGAACCAGCACGATAATCAGGAACGCGAATAGCAGACGGGGCTTCATTGATTGGGTCGAGGCACCGCCTGCTGCTGATCCGGGCTCTGCGATTGCGTCGGCTGAATTCTCTGCGGCTCGCCGTCCTGCTGAACCGGCGGAGTAACGGGCAGAATCCGCGGAACGTTGAGCAACTGCTGTTGCGCTTCCAATGGATTCTGTGCCGGGATCGGTGGAGATTGTTTCGGCTGAGCATTTTTGTAACCCTCGTTCTGGTTCTCAGCAATTTTCGACTGGGCGTTCTCTCCTCCTCTAGTATAACCTTTTTGCTGAGTTACGTATCCATTCTGATTGTAAACCATTCCCTTCCGGGCTGAACGCCAGCCTGCTTCTCCCAACTGCACATTGTCGAAATCAATGCGATTGTTGATCGCCAGTTGCGAGAGCTGTGGTGATTTGAGCCAAGCTGCGTTGGACTCGCAGAAGTAGAAATTCTGATGCAGCAGCTGCTGGGCCTCTGGAACCTTTCCCTGATCCCGCAGCCGCATGGCGGCAATGTTAGTTTCGTTGGCGATTTGAGTTACGCAGTCGACCATAACGGTTTGGTTGATGGACTTCATCACCTCAGCTGCGCCTGCAACGAATTTCACGCCGACCGTGCTGGTGTGCTCATCAAATGTATTCGTTTCCATATTAGCATAACCAACTTTGACAGTAGCGATCTGACGGGAATTCTCAGCAGCGCCTTCCGGCACCTCCAACTCAACCAAAACGTATTTTTCCTGTTCACTGTATAGTTGATTCAGCTGAGTCACGACGTGTTGACCAGAAATGTCAGCCTCCCGACCTAACACGCGGACAGGACGAACACCTTTGGCGAAATCGATCTCGATCATGATCTCCTGAGCGACCACAGAGAGGATGTCCCCGAATTCCTCGCCGTAGGCCTGAACGAGCTGTTCCTCGTGCTCAATGTAAATGTGATTTCCGTCGCTCTTGCGTGCGAGCTGAGCCATCAGGTCTTCGTTGTAGCCGGTGCCGAGGCCGATCGTCGTCACGGAAATCCCCTCTTTAACTAGAGATTCTCCCAACTCGCCTAGTTCGCCTGGGCTGCTCGGTCCAACATTCGCGTTTCCGTCAGAGAGAAGAATCACTCGATTGACTCGGTCGCGATCGAGAAACTTTCGAAGCTCAGCAGCACCTCGACTGACGCCTGCGAAAAGTGCGGTTGAACCGCCCGAACCCAGTTCATCGATTCGTTTGAGGGCTGCTTCGGGGTCAGTCAACTTCGTCGCTGGAATCAGGACGTGGACCGTCGCGTCGTAGGCAACGAGCGAAACGATGTCGTCTTCACCCAGCCGTTGAATCGCCATTTTGGCGGCCTCGCGGGCACCACGGATTTTTTCGCCGGACATCGATCCGGACTTGTCGATTACCAGGACGACGTTGACCGGTGCTCGTTCGGCACTCGGCTCAAGCGTGAAACCCGTCAGCCCTATTTTTAGATAGGTCGTGTTTTTTTTGCCGGCTTCGAGAAGCGGATTGGCCAGGTCGACTTCGACCTGAAGCTGCTTTGCATCTGCGCCGGGCGACATCGCAAGAACGACACCTGCGATCAAAGTTGTGAGTAGAATCGGTATTTTGTTCATGGCGAATACAGTGATTCACTTTTCCATCCCAGTGGTCAGTCTGGCGTAAGGAAGTTGTAAAACTCGTGTCAGCAGCTGCTGGTTTCAAGTCGGCCTCTACTCAATCGGCCTGGCTTCCTCAACCCAGAATTCCGTGTCGAAAAGAAACGCATCCGGAAAGTCGTTGATCCGCGTGATGGACTGAATTTCGTCTTTCTGTCCGAACGGGACGAGTGTCAGAATTTGGCGGTCGCCGAGCTGGAATTTGGCGGACGGCAGGAATTTTTTGTCCCGAAAACCCCAGAGATTGACCAAGACTTCGTCCTCTTTGAATTCGCCGTCCAACACCTTGAGCACCCGGTACTTCGCAGCGTAGATCACAGACGGGTAATCAACGGTGCTGGGATCGCGCAACGGATGCCGAGCCGTCATTTCGGCCTCGATCACGATCGCGCCAGACGGAAGTTCGCGAGGCGGCTCGGAGTCGTTGAAGGCCACTCGCTTCCATTCGAGGCGCGTTTCGCGGGCGATCGATTCCGACAAAAACAGATCACGCGCAGCGATCGCCCAGATCACGATTTTCTTCTTTTCACGCATCTGATGAGCGGATCCGCGTCGATTCGCGAGGGTCTGCCGGACGCCGGTCGAGGCTTGCCCGTTCTGCGCGATCGTGTCGATCGGGATTCCCAGCTTCGCCGAAAGATTTTCAGCGAAGCCGCCTCGTTCGCCCCAATTCATCGCCGCTGCTGAGAAGATATTCGTGAAACTATCGCCTAACAAAACCACAGGCGAATCCTGATCCCGAATCTCTGGAGCCAGCAGCTGCTCGTAGCGGGCAAACTCCTGCTCAAACGTCTTTTTGGGTAGATCGAGTTTGTCGACGAGATCGCCGGTGTGAGCGGAGTTCGCGATCGATGATTCGAATTTACGAACCTCAAGCGACTCGAACCAAGGCTTGGATTGAACGTGCCTGGCAACGACGTCAGCCGCGATCTCCATCCCAAGCGGCGTCCAGTGCGTGTCTTGCTTTAGAAAAATCTCGCCGTCTCTTTTTCGAGTGAACAGCTCGTCCGTTAAATCGATAACCTCGATCCCTTCCGCATTCAGCTCGCCAAAAAACTTCGCTGCATCCGGGTGCCGCAGCGGGCCCGCCGCCGGATCGCAGCCGAGCATTTCTGGATAGACCATGGGCTTAACTGGAATCGGAACCAGAACCAATTCGACGCCGAATTCACTCAGCTGCTTATGGAATTCCAAAATCGCATCGCGAGGCCCTGACCACTTGGGACGGGTAGGATCTTTCGCCACAGAATCCGGCTCCGACTTCAGCGGTCCGTAGCCTGTCAGAGCGTCAATCGCAGGCCGATAGAACAGCCAGCCGTCTCGGCCAATCACCACATTTCGGTTGCCTTCACGAACCGTGCCCGTGAGCAGCTGCTGGATCACGCGGCGCGGCGAATCAGCGAGGGGAGAGTCGTCCAGCTCCTTTTCCCAAGCTTCCCGATGATCGATGAAGCTCGGTTTCTCGCGCGTGATTCGTGGATCGCTTGATCGCTTCTGAGCAAGGTGATTCGTAGCTTCCGGTGATGAAGCCTGGTAAAATTCCGCGGCTGGTTTCCAATCCGCGGTGACGTTTCGCAGGATCGGAGTAAGCGAAATCAGCACGGCAAACGCGAGCGTGAGGGCCCAAGCCAACTTCGGCCCAAATCGAATCTGTTCTTTCTCCTCTGACATGCCTTTTGATTACGGTCGGGCTGGCTTAACTTCTATTTCCCACTCCGCGAGTTGTTTTTTCACAGGCTCAAACATCGCCGCAGCGGTGTCGATCGGCTTTTGCTCTCCAGGATCCTCAGCCAAATTGAAAAACCACTCTTCGGTCTCGCCGCCTTCTGTTTTTCTAACGTACTTCCAATCGTTCGACCGAGCTGCTGTCCAAGTTCGATCCCCGCGGCGCGCTCGCCAAAACAGACTTCGCGGCTCATCCGAATGACCTTGCTCAACGTGTTCGAGGATGTCGATTCCATCCAGATTATCTGGAATTTCGGCACCACCGATTCGGAGAAACGACGGCGTCAAATCCATCAAGCAGGCGATCTGCGTCGAAACCTGGCCGGCCTTGATTTTGCCTGGCCAACGCGCGATGCACGGAACGCGAATCCCGCCTTCGAACAGCGTTCCCTTGAAATCCCGGAACGGCGTGTTCAACCCAGGTTTCATCGCGCCGTGATCGCTGGCGTAAACCACCAACGTGTTTTCCGCGACTCCAGCCGATTCGATAGCAGTCAGGATTCGACCAACGTCCGTGTCCATGTCTTCGAGCATCTCAACATACTTGGCACGATCGCCCGCCATCCAATCTTCAGCTGTCGGCAGCTGCTGACCGGCATCGCGCGGCCCTTGGAACGGAAAATGCGGCGTGCTGTAGGGCACGTAGAGGAAAAACGGCGAGTCGGAATCCGTCGACTGCGCTTCGATGAATTCGATCGCGTCGTTGGTGATCACGTGAGTCATGTAGCCCTCGCGTTTCACAGGTTTGCGGCCATCCAGCACAACGTCCAGGTCGGAAAGTTCAACATGATGGAAATACTCGACGTTCCCTCCAAGGAAACCGCGAAACTCGTCAAAACCTTGATCCAGCGGGTTGAATTTTGGCTCGTAACCGAGATGCCATTTTCCGAACAGCGCCGTAGCGTAACCGGCCTTCTTCAAACCAGGCCCCAGCGTCGCACTGCTTGCGGGCAGGCCTAAATCGCTCCTCTCCGCGAGGGCGATCGCGTCGTCATAACGACCCACGTTTCCGGTCCCGATCGCGCATTCCATCCCACCGACTCGCTGCGGATAGCGCCCAGTCAGGATCGCCGTTCGCGATGGCGTGCACTCCGCGCCGTTGGCGTAGCACTGCGTGAAACGAACCCCCTCAGCCGCGAGCTGATCGACGTTCGGGGTTCGGGCATCCGGCGCGCCGTAGCAGCCGAGATCGCCATAACCCATGTCGTCGACCAGGATGAAAACGATGTTTGGTTTGTCGGCCGCATTGCCGTTCAGCAAACCGAGGAAAAACAGAAGTATGATGGGAATCCGGTTCATCGCGGATGAGGATAGAATAATTCTCGGGTCTTGCGACCGCGAATGCAGAATCGATTCAGGCAATCCGTGGATCGAGAGATTCAATGTGCTTCATTTCGTGACCGCGCTAAGATCCGCGATGCCCGAAGATCCCGTCTCCGCAACCCCAGAAGCAGCGCCAGCAGCTGCTGAGCCGGAAACCAAGGACGGAAAGCGCGACTGGCGTTCGTTACGCGGTCTTTTGATCGTTCAATCGCAGAACGTTCTCAACGACAAGATCACCCAGTTCATCCTCATCGGGCTCGCAGGCGTGGTCGCCGCCAACATGGCGGTTAAGACCGGTTGGGGATACGGAATCCTGAACAACTACGACCTTTTCATCGCGGTTCCGATGTCCCTGCCGTTTGTCCTCTTGGCACCTTTGGCAGGATGGCTCTCGGATCGATTTTCGAAACGCAGCGTGATCGTCTGGTGCATGATTTTACAGGTTAGCGTTCTCGCCTGGATCGCTTTCGGCCTCTACGTCCAGGAAATCTGGCTAACCAGTATTGGCTTCCTCCTGCTTGCGATCCAATCAACCCTGCTCTCGCCAGCTAAGATGGGAATCTGTAAGGAATTCGTCGGCTCGCAGAAACTCGCAGTCGCGGCCGGTTGGATGCAGATGCTGACGATCGTCTGCATCATCCTGGGTAGCGTGATCGGCGGCCAGGTTTTCGCGATGCTCGCCGGCGGGGAGCTGCCAACGAAAGGCGACGTCTCGGCCGAGAAAATCAACCTCGCCTGGAACGCAGCTTTGTGGATCGTGCTCACACTGATGGCGTTCTCATTCATTCCGTTTCTCGTTTTACTAAGCGTAAACAAGCCGCCCGCGCACATCAAACAACCGTTCCGCGCCAAGCTGTTGTTCGAACATTTTCGTCACCTCGGTGAGGTCTTGAAACATCGCCAGCTCAAGCTAGCGACTGTCGGCGACATGTTCTTCTGGTTCGCCGGCGGATCGGTCGCCTTGATACTGATTCAGGCAGGCAAAGAAGTCTACCCGAATGGCGAAGCCAACGCCATCATGGTTTCCGGCTACTTCAACGGTGCTCTCGGTGTGGGTGTCGCTCTCGGCAGCGTGCTCGTCTCGATCATTAGCCGGAATCGCAACGAACTTGGTCTCGTGCCGCTCGGAGCCCTCGGCATGGCGCTGACCCTGACATTGGTCTTTTTTCAGGCTCCTAACACCGTTTGGTATTTTATCTGGCTGGTCGGATTGGGCCTCTCCAGCGCTGCTTTCATGGTGCCGTTGAACGCGCTCATTCAGGATCTGCCGTCGGCAGAGAAGCGCGGTCGAGTTCTCTCGTCAGTCAATCTCTTGAACTCCATGGCCTCGCTTGGTGCGATCGGCTTCGTGCTCGTGCTGCGGATGTCCGGGCTGAGCACGAGTTGGCAGTTTTTGATTCTAGCAGGGCTCTCGCTCGGCGCTGCGATCTACATTCTTCAGCTAATGCCTCGACACTGGCTGCAGTTCATTCTGCTCGGGCTTACAAAACTGGTTTACAAGATCAAGCCGTTGAATTCTGATCGCGTTCCAAAAGAGGGCGGCGTGCTCATGATCAGCAATCACGTCAGCTACATCGACGCCTTCATCATCAGCGCCGCTTGTCCGCGACCGGTTCGATTCGTCGTGTTCAGTCAGTACATGCAAGTTAAGCCGATTGCCTGGTTCCTTCGGCTTTTCAACGTCGTCCCGATTTCGCCGACTCGAGCGAAAGACGCCATTCGTGTCGCGGCGGACGCAGTCGCTAACGGAGATATTGTCTGTATTTTCCCTGAGGGCGAGCTGACGCGAACGGGCATGATGAACGAGCTCAAAAAGGGCTTTGAATTGATCGCGAGGAAGGCCAAATCACCAGTTCTGCCCGTCTATATGGACGCTCTCTGGGGCTCGATTTTTTCCTTCGAGCGGCGCCGATTTTTCTACAAAGTCCCTCGCCGATTTCCCTATCCAGTTTCCGTGATTTTCGGCGAGCCTATCCCTCATGATGAGATAAACGTCGATCGCGCGCGCGCTGCGCTGCAGGACCTCTCGGCTGACTCGTTCGCCAATCGCGCTGACATCGATCGGCCGCTTGGAGCCGAGCTTGTCCGCGCTCTGAAACGCCGCCCCGGCAAGGCCGCGATGGTCGATCTCGGCAAGCGCAGACGCGTCTTGAAACGTGGAATCGTGCTCGCCAACGCAGCTGGTCTGGCGAGGGTCTGGCGAAAACACTGGCCGGAAAATCGTGAGCGGATCGGCGTGCTTTTGCCGCCGGGCTCGATGGCGGCGATCATCAATTTGGCAGCCGTGCTCGCTGGTCGGACGCCGGTCAATCTTCCGATCGAATTGATGGCGGACGACGATCTCCGCCAGCAGCTGCTGGACGAGCACGGCATCGATTGCGTCATCACTTCGGTCGCTCTTTTTCCTGGACGAGAGCTTCCGAATGGACATTTCGACATGACAGCGGAGATGCTCCAGATCAGCGCCGCCAGACGAGTTTTCGAGCGGATCGCAGCGCGCATCGAGTTGTCCTGGTTCGCTTCGAGACGATTGCGGGTTCGCCACGGAAATCCGGACGCCGAGGCCTTTGCCTACTTCACAAAGTCGGAAGCCAACGATTACAAATTCGTTTCGCTGACTCATCGAAATGTGCTGGCTTCGGTCTATCAAATCGACAGCTCGCTTCTCTTTCAACCCCGAGATGAGATCTTTCTCGAATCCGGTTTCGACGAGCTGCCTGCAGCTTTGTTAGGGCTCTGGCATCCGATTTTGAAGCGCGGCACAGCCGTCTATCGTGGGCTGGCGGCGCGTCAGACTCCAGCTTCGCTGATCATCAGCGATCAATCGCCAGAGTTGGTTCTGCTGACGCCTGGCATGGCCAAAGAACTCACCGTTTCGAGAGAAGTCCCACCAGGAGTCACTCGGGCATTTCTCGATTTTTCGGCTGAGCCTCTTGAGAAATCCGCGATCGAAATGTTGGAGGAGAGAGGTGCCGACTACTGTCGTGGTTTTTACGTTGGCCAGTTTGGCGGGCTCGTGGCGATCAGCACGATTGATCCTAACTACATGATGACAGATGGCGATCCGCAGGCGGGCAAAAAATCTGGATCGATCGGTCGACTCCTGCCTGGTGTCAGTGGTCGAATCGTCGATGACGAAGATCAGATGATCGGCCTTGGCGAAGTTGGTCGGCTTTTTGTGCGAGGCGGCGGATTCGCGGAAGATCTCGAGACGCGGAATTTCGAGGGCAAAGCCTGGATCGACACCGGCTTGCGTGGCCGGTTTGATCGAGATGGCTTTTTTGTCAAAGCCGAGTGATTTTTCTGCTCGCGTCAGGCAAGAATTTCAGCTTCCCGTCAGAAAATGCTTTACCCTGGCGGCAGATCAATTAGGAAGCCGATTCTCGCATTTCCCGAACCTGAATTCACATTTTGTCGGACCTGACCCAGCCCAAACTTTCGACGCTGCTCTCCAAGCGGCTGCACAAGATTTTTAAAGCCCCGAGCGGTTTTCCGAACGTCCAGTTTGACTGGGTCTCGGAAGAGAACGGGTCCAAATTGACTCGCCTTGAAGCGAGCGCGCCCGGTTCCTGGGAGTTGCCTCACGAGCGTCGCGTTCACGATGTCGTCCTGAAAGCGAGCGTCCCGGTCGAGGCACCGGAGCTCCAGACTTCCGTTACGTTGGATGCGGATTTTGAGCTCGGGCCGCATCGTTTTCACGGGACTGCGGAGTTTCCAGGTGAGTTCGAGTTCACCGCGAAACTGTCTAATTTCGCGCTGGAACACTTTCTTCAATCGATGGCCTCGGCCTCTGACCTGCTCGAGACAATTCCGGCTTTCTGGTTTAGTGAGGCCGACCTGGTCTTCAATCCGGCGACCGTCGCGTTCCAGTTTCGCGGCCGGGTCGATCGCGACTGGAAACTACCGATCGGCATCAAAGGTCTGGCTCTGACCGAGATCGAAGTAACTCTGAGCCGCGAGGCTGGACGGCCGATGACCGCGCCGATTCTGGGCGAACTTCGTGGATTTTTGACCTTGGCCGACGCCCGAATTCCGGTCACTCACGTTTTGGGCGCGCCCGTGGCTTCTTTCACTGGTCAGGCGAGCAAACTCGACGTTTCTCAGCTCATTGAGCAGCTCTGTGACGCCTCAGCCTCTCGACGAATTCCCTTTCTCTATCAGCAGCTGCTGGGGCAAACGGCGATCAGAATTTCTGTCGAGCAGCGCACAGTTTTTCTCCAAGGTGAGGCCACCGGCAATTTTGGCCCAAGCGCATGGTTAATCGAAAAGCGCGGCGGGATTTGGGGCTACAGCCTTTCGCCGGTGCTTCCTTCCGATTGGAAACTCTCGCGCCTCGCGCCATTTCTTTATGAGCTGAACCGGCTGATCCTGACAGACCCACAATTGACGATCAGTTTGTTTGATGATCGAGCCGAGTTTTTCCCCCAATGGCCGTCGGATTCGAAGGATCAGATTCGAGCCGGAATCAACCTCGTTGCCGAAGTCGGGCTGAGCGGTTTGCGAGAGCTGGAGACGCTCGCGAAGGTGTGCCGATTGAACGGAAAGATCAGAATGTTGGGAACGCTGGCGGACCGGCCGACTGGACGCGAACTCGTCCTGGAATCGCCGCTAACGCGGTTCCGCGTCGGTGAAATCGGCGAGATTTCTGATCCGGTTTTGAGTCTTCGCCAAACGACGGACCGACCGTGCGAAATCGCAGTTGATGGGCCGGTAAAATTCCAGCTTTCCGACAGCGAAACTCTCGCGTTTGACGGCCGAGCTGTGGTGAGCGGCGATCAGGTCGAACTCTCAGCAATGCTAAGCAAACCGCTGAAGGAACCTTTCGGGATTCGTGGCGCGAAGATCGAACGATTGCAGCTCGAAGTCGTGAACAATCCCTACACGGGCGAAACCGGATTTCACCTCGCTGGTCGCGCGCGGCTTGGGCCGATTCAGGGTTCGGCTAGAGTTTTCTGGAGCGAAGGGGTTTCGTCTTATCAGCTGCGTTTGGCGTTCGATGTCTTGCCGATTGCGGTGATTCTTTCCGAGCTCGCGCCGAAGGGAGTCAAGATTCCAGCTGAGGTTCGCGGGGCGCTCGAAGGCGGATTCCGCGAGGTAGAAATCACCGCGACGCGTGGGGCGACCGCGATCCGAGCCAAGCTTCAGCTTTTCGGCAAACCGGGCAATTTTCACGGGACTTTCGGCGAGGATTCCGGGTTACGAGCGTTCGGCAGTTTTGAACCGCTGCACTGGATGCGAATCGCGGGCGGACGGCACGTTTTTGAGCTGACTCGCGGCGAACCAGAGGCTTTTTCGGAGATCGATCCGGACGCGGTTGGCTCCTTCCCAGGCGGTGAGTCGGGCCCGCTAATTCGACTAGCGTTAGGCACGGAAAAGCCGGGCGTTCAACTCGCGGCTCAAGCGACTCTTTTCGCCGAGTTCACTCGTCCGGTTTTTGCCGAGTCGACGCGGAAAGGCGCGACGTTTCCGTATCGATTTGAGAACGAACAACTCAATCTCGACCTTCAATGCCAGGTTGACGAAACTGGCTTCACAGCGAACGGCGAGATCGCGTTCGGTGTCGACACGCGCTTCGATCTGGTCGAGCCGAAGAGTGGCTGCCAGTTCGCCAGCCTGCAATTTGAAGCGCGCCTGAAGGCGAAACTAGCTCTAGTGATTGGCGTGAATTTTGAGGCCAATCTGACCGGTGAACTCGATTGGCGCGGCAACAAAATTCCGGTGGCGAAAATCGTCCTGACCGAGACACCAACCAAGTTCGCGGATTTCCAACTCGCAGTCGTCGAGGTGCTTCGCGAGCGCGCTTTTTCGATGCTTTTCAAATCGAGCCTGGGCCAGACGGCGACTTTCTTCGGCGCGGTCCGAGATGGCTGGGTCCAAACGGGCCGAGCGCTTGAGCTGTCGGCTTCGCAACTGACTCAAGCGCTTCGAAACGCGCTCGGGCCGACCGCAACGGACGTAACCGCGATCCTGCGCGAACTCGGATTTTCCTGGGTTGAGATCGCGATGGCGCTTTCCGAGCAGTTTCGATTCAACGTCGACGCCGTTGCTAAGCCGATGAAGCAGACCGGCGCGTCCGCGAACGAAATCGCCGAGGTTCTCTACGTCGTTTTTACCTCGGGAGCGGACGCCTGCGCGGTCGCTCTGCGGGGCGCTGGATTCGATCACCTGCAGATCGGCACGGCGCTTCATCTCGCGGGAGACGCGCCGCCGGTCCAGTTGGCGAAAGCGCTGCGCGGATCTGGAAGCGACTCAAACGAGATCGTTCAGGTGCTGAGGTCGGTTTGTCAGGTTTCGCTGGAAATCGCCTACCGCGCGATTCACGACGCCGGTTTCAAGGCGCTCGACGCGATGAATGCGTTGCGTGGAATCTGCGATACGGATCGATCGGAAACCGAGCAGCTGCTGGCTCAAGCCGGTTGGGGAGCGAGGGAAGTTCGGGTGACCATCGACAAATCTTTCGAGACGCTCGGTGGGATGTTTGGCTGAGTTTTCGGTTTAAGTTTTCGGTTTTGAGGCTCCGTTTGATGGCTTGAAACTCCAAGGCAAACGCATCCTCGTCACTGGCGGCACTCGTGGAATCGGGCGCGCGATCGTCGACCGAATCATAGCTGAAGGCGCGGCCCGCGTCGTCGTCGCGTCGGAGGTCGAGAATCCGGAAAATCCGCCTGCAGGCGTCGACTACTTCAAGTGCGACACCGGTTCTGAGGACGAACCAACGCAACTCGTCCGCGATGCGCATGAGAAGATGGGCGGGCTCGATGGCCTGGTCCATTGCGCTGGCGTTTACCCGGAAGCGAAGCCGGGCGAGAAGAGCCGGGTTCAGCTCTGGAATGAATCGGTTAACATCAAGGCAAGGGGCGGCTACCTGCTGGCTTTGGAATTTGTGAAGTTGGCGACGCCCGGGGCGAGCTTTGTTGGGGTGACTTCGATCAACGCGATCCAATCGGAGCCTGACCACCTCGCCTACGATCCAGCTTGCGCTGCGTTTGGCGGAGTCATCCGTTCGTTCGCCGTTCACTACGCGCCGAATTTCCGGTTTAACGCGCTCGCGCCTGGTTTGATCCACACTCAACTAACCGACATCGTCGCCGCGACCCCGGCCTTTCATCAGCACGCCTGCGAAAACATTCCGCTGGGTCGAATGGGCAAGCCCGAAGAATGCGCCGGAGCTGCGGTTTTTCTGCTCAGCGATGACTCGGCTTACATCACTGGGGACACGATTTTCGTCGACGGCGGGATCCAGGCAAATCAGATGTCGAAGCCCAAGGCTGGCTAGCGGCTTACGGTTGTTCAGGCTTCGGCGGATCGCCTTTCCAAGTCGTGAAGACCACTTTTCCGTCAGCCAATTTCACGGATTTCAGCTGCTTCAGAACCGGCCTCAAATTTGGATTTTCAGCATCGAATCGAAGCAGCTCCAATTTGCTGAACATCTCGATATAGTTCTGATTTACCGGCCCTTTTTCCGCGTCGATAGCCAATAGCCTAAGCAGCCAAATGTCTTCAATTTCATTTGGCTTGAAGTAGTAGGTTCCATTCACGTAGCGACGGCCAAAAGGCAGCTTGCGAACTTCCTGGCTCATTTGAATCTCAATCGCTGATGACGAGATTTTTGCGATCCGCGCGAGCCCGCGAAAATCGGCGAGAAGCGGCTGAGTCATGATCAGCCCATTGAATTCGTCGACGCTCAGCTCGACCACGGTTTCCTCTTTCTTCTCAGACGCGATCGCGAGAATTTTCAGCTTCGTTTCCAGAAGCGCGACCGTTTCGGCGGACGGCGGATCGATCGGATACGACTTCCGCTCATCCTCAGCAAACTTCGCGATCTCCGCATTCTGGCTGATCCCTACGTAAATCGTCCAGATCGCCAACCCGATGAACATCAGCGCCGCGATCGAACAACCGAGCCCAGCAAAGCCAGCCATTCCAGCGCCCGGTTCCTGCTCTTCATCCGAATCTTTCAACTTTTCAGCCATGCGCGACCGAACGTCATCTCGCCGATCACGGCAACCCGGAATTCGTAAACCTCGACGCGCTGAGAAAGCCGATCGCCAATTCGGGCTCTTCGTGATTGATTAGCTGCGCGAGGACTTTTCCGAGGACCGAAGCCATCTTGAATCCGTGCCCTGACAAACCGGCAGCGAAGACCACATTCGGATGATCCGGATGCCGATCGATGATGAAATGGTCGTCCGGCGAGCTCGTGTAGAAACAGACATCGTGGCGGGTCGCGCGGCTGGAGACGCTTGGAATGTGCTCGCGTAGAAAACTCTGAACGCGCCTAAAATCTCGGGGCTCCAGCGGACGTTCGTCGTTGAGAGGATCGGTGATTTCCGTGCCGCCGCTGTGCTCGGAGACTTTCAGGCCGAGCTCGTCGATCTTCGGGAATCCGTAAAAATAGCCGTCGCTGGTCTCGTAGAAAAATCCAGGAAACCCGCGTGAGTCCGAGGTCGAGTCGTCACTCTCGAACCAGTGCAGGTGCTTGCGCAGAATCCGAAGCGGGATGCCGAGTTCGCCCAGCAGCTGCTGGCTCCACGCCCCAGCGCAAATCACGAGCGACCCAGCCGAAAAGTCACCTTCGCTCGTCCTGACAAGCACCCCATCGCCGCTCGCTTCCCAGCCCAAAACCTCGACGCCGCTCCTCAGCTCCGCGCCGAGTTTCCGTGCTTCATCGAGATGCGCCAGCACGGAGCGCTCGACGAAAAGAAACCCCGCTTCGCGCTCGAAAACCGCGCGCTGCCCTTCCGGCAATCGCAGGGCCGGGAATCGACTGGCGAACTCCGCTTCATCGATCGTCTCAACATCGAGATCATGCTCGCGAGCCGCATTGAGCACGTTCGGAACGATCACCCCGTCTGGCGGCCCGACGGCCACCAGACCGCACTCGCGGTAGAGCTCAGCGCCCTGACAAACCTCCAAATTTCGCCAAAGATCGTAGGCTCGAGCCAGCAGCGGCACGTAGTCCGGGTGCTCAAAGTAGGCCTTGCGGATGATCCGAGTTTCTCCATGCGAACTTCCGCGATCATGCCCGCCCGGAAAGCGATCGAGCCCGAGAACGCGCAAACCGCGTTTCGCCAGATGCAGGCAGGCCGCGCTCCCCACGCCGCCGGTTCCAATCACGATCGTATCGAAGTTGTTCACTGCTTGACCATTCCAAAACAGAATCGAAATCGCAAACGAGCAAAGATGTCGCGGTCCGTTTTCGCTGCGCTGCCGTTCAAGATCGGGTTTTCGAGAGTTTATCGAGCGTTCCTCGAGCAGGATCTTCAGAACAAGATCGTCTTCGTCGGGGCCGGCAGACTCGGGTTTCCGGCGGCCGCGCTTTTCGCTTTTGCGCTCGACTGCGACCTGATCGGAGTGGCTGATGCGCGGCCTCGACCCGACGTTGAAGGCTGCGCGCCTCGCAAACTACGTCGTCACGCTGCGACACGAGTTGATTCGGCTGAGCAACTCCTGCGGTGTCGAGCATCCGGTTTCGGTGACTACGAACGATTTTGAGATTCTCGATGGCCAGCTCGGTTCCTCGACGATTCGCGATATTTTCAGCTACGACGGCCACCCAGCGGTTCCGCGAGCAGGCGACATCGCCGCGGTGAGCAAGCTCATGCCGACTGGCCGAATTCGCATTCGCTGACCCGCCGCCGATGGCCCGTTCAATTGATAGATTCGGCGCCCGAGTCCGTGTTTGAATCACATCGAATTGCACCTCGTCCCAAAATGAAACGCATCCTAATTTTTCTCTCAATCGCCCTGATTTTCAGCGGTGTCTCCCAGGCTGAGCCCCTGGTCTCCAACGCCATTTCCGCCAAAACAGCGGAGCAGCTGAAGAAGATGGCTCCGGAAGATCGGATCGACTACCTCGTCGCGGCGAATCTGGAAAAGCAGGGCCTGAAGCCTTACGGCGAGATCGACAACGAGACTTTCGTCCGCCGAGTCTACGTCAGCATCATCGGCCGGGTTCCGACGATTGAGGAAGCTGAGGCGTTTCACGGGATGGAGTATCCGAACAAGCGCGAGGTCCTGATCCAGCAGCTGCTGGAGAGCGAAGGCTACGTTTCGAACGCTTACAATTTCTGGGCGGACATTTTGCGGATCAACTCGAGGCTCGGGACGGGCGCGACGCAGGCCGAGTACGCTTACCAGATCTGGCTGAAAAGCGGGCTGCGCGAAAACAAGCCTTACGACGAAATGGTGCGCGAACTGGTCAGCGCTCGCGGAAATGTCTGGGAGAACGGCGCGACCGGCTACTACCAGCGTGATCGCGGAATGCCGCTGGACAACATGTCGAACACCGTGCGGATTTTCCTCGGCGTCCGGCTCGAATGCGCCCAGTGCCACAATCATCCGTTCGATACGTGGACGCAGATGGATTACTACAAAATGGCGGCCTTCAGCTACGGAATGGGCTCGACCGGCTACGCGAACGCCAATCGGACGGCGATGGGCAAGGTGATCACGGAGAGAAGAACGGAGGCCTACAAAGAAGCGGTTGGAATCAAAGGATTTCCGGTTCTGAGGAACGAGACCGATATCAAGCGTTATGTCGATCGCTGGAAGGAGCGCAAGCAGCTTGAGCCGATGCTCAAGAAGTGGGACTTGAGCGAAAAGAAGTTTGTCGCGACGATCAAAAAGGGCATCGCGGCGACGGCTAAGATAAATGAAGACTACCAGATGATGCGGAGCGCGGAGAACGAGCTTTACCGCGCGATCCGATACATTTCGGTGGCGGAAAACAAGCGCGGGCTCAAGCTGCCGCACGATTATCAATACACAGACGCTAAGCCGATGGAAGTCGTGTCCGCTTCGACGATGTTCGGCCCGGATATCGATCTGGAGAACATCGAAGTCGATGAGAGCGTGATCGATCGTTATGCCGGATGGTTGACAGCGCGGGACAACCCGACTTTCACACGCGTGATCTCCAACCGCTTGTGGAAACACGTTTTCGGTGCCGGAGTTTTCGAGCCAGTCGACGAGTTGACGGACAACACGAAAATTTCGAATCCGGAGCTGCTCGCTTATCTCGAAGGGCTGATGCTGGAGCTGGATTTCGATCTGAAAGAGTATCTTGAGATTCTTTACAAGACGGAGACCTGGCAGCGCGCGGCGCACGGCGAGGAATTGGTGATGGGCACCGCCTATCATTTCCAGGGGCCAACTTTGAAGCGGATGAGCGCTGAGCAGATCTGGGACTCGATCGTTGGTCTGGCTTTGCCGGAAGCCGATGGCTATCGCCCGCGTTTGAAAACTCAGCTCACGTCGATCGACAAAGCGCGCCTGATCTGGGAGAGCCTCACTGAGCTGACTCCAGAAGAGTACGCCGATATGGTCCTCGAAGTCGGTGAAAAAATCGCCGAGATCCTTCCGAAGCAGGCCGAAATTCGTGCCGCGCTCGTGAAGGCTCGGATGGAGGAAAAAATGGATCTTTACAACGTGAAGCGCAAAGAGCTGAGCACACTGACAAGTGAATTGAATCGAACGGTCTCGGAAATCGGCCACAAGAAACTGCACGAAGCGGTGACTGGCGAAGATCTGCTCGCGGCGCTTGGAATGAGCGAAATGTCGATGGCACCGGGCGAAAACGGGATGGCTGCCGACAAGGTTGTCCTGACCAAATTGCCAAAGCCGGAAATGCCGGCGCCGCCGGAAGGATTGGATCGGAACCAGCTGAAAACCTGGAAAGCACGTCAAGCCAGCGAGTTAAAGATGTACAACGCGCTCGTCGCCCAGATGGCGCGTGCGTCCGAGCTCGAATCGCCAGCTCGTCGCGGGCACTTTCTGCGCGAGTTTGGTCAGTCCGATCGTGAAGTGATCGAAAACGCCGGCTACAATGCCTCGGTCCCGCAAGCGCTGAATTTGCTCAACGGCTCGATCGTCGAGGCGCTGACCAACAAGTTCGCCGTCTTCGGCAGCCGGATTGACGAAGCTGGAACGCCGGAAGACAAAATCCGGATGATTTTCCAAGCGATGCTGACGCGCGAGCCGACCGAGGGTGAAATGGAACTCGCGAAAGCTGAGATCGAAAAGTCAGGCGAAAAAGGCTACGAAGGCCTCGTCTGGGCGCTTCTGAACACGCAGCAGTTTCTGTTCGTTCAGTAAAAACCGGCGTCGGCCAAATCAGCAGCTGCTCGCGCTACAACGCCGCGAGCAGCTTGTCGTGGATCCCGCCGAATCCGCCGTTGCTGAAGACGATGATCACATCGTTGTCCTGAGCTTCCGAGCGCATTCGCTCGACGATTTCATCCGGACCAGCCTCGTGAAACGCGCGTCGGTCGCCGACGTTGAGCGCCTCGACAATCCGATCAGGATCAAGGCGATCGTGCTCGGGAAATTTCTCCGGATCCGCGACGCTCGCGATGCAGATTCCGTCCGCTTGGGCGAGCGCCCGAGGAAGTTCGTCCTGGAAAATCCGGCGGCGCGTTGTGTTTGAGCGAGGCTCGAAAATCGCCCAGATCCGCCGATCTTCGCCGAACCGTTTGCGCATCGCCGTCAACGCCAGGCGCATCGCCGTCGGGTGATGGCCGAAATCGTCGATCACCTGAATTCCACGCGCCGTTTCGCCCCGCAATTGCTGGCGGCGAGCAATGCCTTTAAAGCTTTCCAAGCCAGCCCGAATTTCCTCCGTGTCCAGCCCGGCGAACCCGGCTGAAATCGCCGCCATCGCGGCGTTGCGCACGTTAAATTCGCCGTCCATCGGCAAATACAGCGGCTCGCCGTCCAAGCGGAATCGCGAGCCGTCCTCCGAATATTCGGCCTCGGTGATGCGATGATCGTTACCCTCGCTGAAGCCGACTTTGACGACCGGAGCCGGGCAGCTGCTGGCGACGCTGAGGCAATTCGCATCGTCGCCGTTGATCACGACGAGTCCGTTTTGCGGCACGATATTCAGGAGTCGCCGAAAGCTAAGCTTAATCTGCTCCAGGTTGTCGAAAATGTCTGCGTGATCGAATTCGATGTTGTTCACGACGAGGACTTCCGGCAGGTAGTGAACGAATTTGCTGCGTTTGTCGAAAAACGCCGTGTCGTACTCGTCGCCTTCCAGAACGACGAACGGGGACTCGCCGCCGAGCCGCGAACCCTTGCCGAAATTCGTCGGAATTCCGCCGATCATGAAGCCTGGCTCCTTGCCCGCGTGTTCGAGCAGCCAGCTGAGAATCGAAGTCGTCGTCGTTTTGCCGTGAGTCCCTGACACGACCAGATTCCGCTTACCACGGAGGAAATATTCCTTAAGCACTTCTGGCAACGAAGCGTAGAGCAGCCGTTGATTCAGAGCGGACTCGACCTCCGCATTTCCACGGCTCATCGCGTTTCCGATCACGATCAAATCGGCGTCTTCCGGCACATTCGAGGCTTCGTAGCCTTGCTTGATCTCGATTCCTTTGCCTTCAAGAAAGGTCGACATCGGCGGGTAAACTTTCGCGTCGGAGCCAGTGACGCGGTGGCCAAGATCCTTGAGCGCAGCGGCGACGGCTCCCATCGCCGTGCCACAAATTCCCATGAAATAAAAGTGCTTAGGCTCGCTGTTGTGGTGTTCCGTCGTCATCAAATCGGGCGCGCGAAATCACCGTCACGGGCTCGCGGCGATTCTCTTAGAGCAGGAAATCCGGGCGTGAAAGCGGTTTTTCGTGGCGGAGGCCAAATCCGGGATCTCCAGATGACGCGGAGCCGACTTGCACGAGGCGCGGTTTGCGCCAGGATTCGACCGCTCTCACGATGCCTTCACTTCGCCAGAAAACGATTCGCCCGCGCCGGCTCGATTACGATGCCGACCCGGTTCGAATTTTTGTGCAGATCGCCGATCAACCGGGCGCGGTTTTTCTCGATTCGGCGCTGGGTGAGGACGGGTTTTCGATTCTCGCGTTCGATCCGGAATGTGTGGTCGACGATTTCGATCAAATCCGGACCTGGCTGCGAAAAAATCGGCCAGAATCAGCGCCTGACATCGGATTTCCGCTCGGGGCCGCGATCGGCCAGGTCGACTACGAAGGCAAGCTCGCATTCGGCCTCTATCCCGGACTTCTCGTCCATCGGCGAGCCTCTGGAGAATGGTTCGATGTCGGCGGCGTGGCCGATCAGCTTGACTGGGATTTCGAACCGGCGAAACCAGCAGCTGCTGGCGCGATCGAGTTTCAAGCCGATCGGACCGAAGCGGAGTTCATCGCCGCCGTTCAACGCGCCAAAGACTGGATCGCGGCGGGCGATATTTACCAAGTTAACCTCAGCCACCGGTTCAAGTCTGCCTGGCCGCGAGGTGCCAGCGCCTGGCCATTTTATCTCGCCTTACGCGAATGTTCGCCGGCTCCGCACGCGGGATTTTTCAACTTCGGCGACCGGCAAATTCTCTCCTCCTCGCCGGAGGAGTTTCTCAAGATGAGCGGCCAGGGAATCCGGACACGGCCGATCAAAGGAACCCGTCCGCGGCTACGCGATCCGGAGCTGGACGAGTTTTCGAGGTATGAGCTAATCACGAGCCCGAAAGAGCAGGCGGAGCTGATCATGATCACCGACCTGCTGCGCAACGATCTCGGGCAGGTCTGCGAATTCGGCTCGGTCCAGGCGATCAAGCTCCTCGAGCCCGAAGCTTACGAACACGTTCACCATCTCGTTTCTACCGTGATTGGTCAGCTGCGCCCGGAGATCGACCACGTTGGCGCGTTCCAGGCCTGTTTTCCGGGCGGCTCGATCACCGGGGCCCCGAAAAAGCGTGCGATGGAGATCATCGCCGAGCTTGAGCGCAGTCCGCGCGGCGTCTACACCGGCGCGATCGGCTATTTCGGCTTAAACGACGAAAGCCAGTTCAACATTGCGATTCGGACGGCTGTGGTCGAAGAAAGCGAGCTGCATTTTCACGTAGGGGCTGGCATCGTCGCCGATTCGGATCCGGAATTCGAATACCAGGAAACGCTTCACAAAGCCGCCGGGATGTTTCAGGCTGCGGAGTTTTTGCGGACGCGGTGAGCGAGAAAAGCGGCTTCACCTCCGTCCGCCTTGACGGACAAGCCGGGATGCGGAACGATCGCCGCGTGCCGACGCCAACGAACATTCAATGCATTGGGGATCTCCTCGCGATCCGCTGGGACGACGAGTCTGAGGACTACCTCCCGATGGAGCGCCTCCGCGCGTTTTCGCCCAGCGCCGAGCAACAAGGCGAGCGCGATCTCATGGGAAATCAGTACGGCGGCTCGACCCAGGAGAATTTCCCAGGCGTGACCGTGACGGGTTGGCAGCCAGTCGGTGGCTACGCGATCCAGCTGAATTTCAGCGACGGTCACCGAACCGGGCTTTACACCTTCGGTTATCTCAAAAAAATTGCCGAGGTGCTTGGAAACGGCGAAGCTTAGTGTTTTGTCAGGATTGATTTGACCGATCTGATCGGACCTACGGCCCAGAGTTCGCCAGAGCGAATCAGCGATCAATTTGATGTCGACCTCAGCTCGAGGCAAACGCCTCAAACAGGTGAATCATCGTGTACGGAATGATCGCCGTGATCAGCACATCGTTGCCGTCGTAATCTTCGCTGAGCACCTTGCATTCCCGGTGAAGCTGAGAGACCAAATCCGCGCGGGCCTGGGGGATTCGTAGCTCGAATCGGTCGACGCGATCGCGCAAAACTTCGTTCACGGTCAGCAGCAGCTGCTCCATTCCCTCGCCGGTCTGCAGCGAAATCATCGTGGCACCGCCGAACTCGTTCTGAAGTTCGATCAGCCGGTTTTTGTCCTCAACGAGATCGATTTTGTTGAGCACGGTAACGATCTTTTTGTCCGCTGCGCCGAGTTCCTTGAGCACGCTGAGGGTCGTTTCGTGAAACTGGAAAACCTGTTCCGAGCTCGCGTCGAGCACGTGAATCAAAAAATCCGCGATGACGGCTTCCTCGAGCGTCCCCTTGAACGCTTCGATCAGGCGGTGCGGCAGATTTCGGATGAAACCGACCGTGTCAGTCAGCAACATCGGCTGACCGTCCGGCAGTTCGATTCGGCGGGTCGTCGTGTCGAGCGTGGCGAAGAGCATGTCCTTGGCAAGGATCGAGCTGTCGCTGAGTTTGTTGAGCAGGGTCGATTTGCCGGAGTTCGTGTAGCCAACGATCGCGGCGTGCGGAATCGGATTGCGATCGCGTTCTTTGCGCTGCGTGGCGCGTTGCCGGCGGACGACTTCGAGCTCGGCTTTGACGTTGCTGATCTTT
Organism: Verrucomicrobiales bacterium; assembly: GCA_047620505.1. GTDB lineage: Bacteria > Verrucomicrobiota > Verrucomicrobiia > Verrucomicrobiales > DEV007 > JBLHKS01. Next base: position 42,966 of record JBLHKS010000010.1, read on the forward strand.
TTGCGCGCGAGCCGGCGGTCGACCTCGATCTGCTGCTCGCCCTCGCCGCGTGAGGCACCCTTTCCGCCTTTCCCACCGCCGGAGCCGCCTCGCTGACGATCAAGGTGAGTCCACATCCGAGTCATGCGCGGCAAAACGTATTCCATCTTCGCAAGCTCGACCTGAAGCTGGGCCTCCTTCGTATGCGCGCGCATCGCGAAAATATCGAGAATGACTTCCTCGCGATCGATCACCGTGAGGTCCGATTCCTCCTCCCAGTTTTTCTGTTGGGCGGGCGAAAGCTGATTGTCGAAAATGATCACGTCCACGCCGAGTTCTTTGGCCAACTCGAGCATCTCGTCCTTTTTTCCCTTACCCATGAGGTAAGATTTGTTCTGACCTCGGACGTAAATCAGCAAGTGCTGGGCGATTTCAATGCCGAGCGTGTCAACCAACTCGACAAGTTCGTTGAGCAGGTTCTTCGCTTCGGGTTCCTCACGCTTGTCGAAACACACGCCGACTAAAAGCGCGAGCTCGACTTTATCTGGTTTTTCACGGACTTCAAACATCTCGCGTGGAGCTTAGCACAAGCTCAGCGCAAACCACGAAAAACGCTGAACAGACATCACAGGAGGCTCGAAAATCCCGGTGTAACTTTCCAAGACTCGGTGCGGTCTCTTCGGGCACACCCGATGGATCCGAACTCGACTGCAGACGCTCCCCCGCCGCTTCCGAACTCAGCAGCTGCTAGCGTGGTGCCGCCGCCGATCCCCGGTCATCTCAGGAAGCCCGCCCCCTCTCCGCCGCCCGTTCCAGCTACCCCGCCGGCTTTGCCCGATTCCCAATCGACCGCTCGCCCGAAGCCCCAGCGCCGTGGCTTTTTTCGCGGCGTGCTCCGGTTTTTCCGCCGAATCGTCGGGCTGATCTCGACGGTCTTCGGGCTCGCGATCCTGTCGGCGATCCCGATCCTGAACTTCCTCAGTTTCGGCTACATGCTGGAGGCCAGTGGCCGGATCGCGCGGACGGGCAAGTTCCGCGACGGGTTCGTCGGCAACAAAAAATTCGCCGTGCTTGGGATGACCGTGATGGTCGGGCTTCTCGTATTTTCGCCCGCTCAATTCATCTCGAGCCTCTGGAAAGACGCCCAGTTAATCGATCCTAACAGCACGCCGACGACCCTCACGTGGGTCACGCTGATTTCGATGGCCCTGCTGGCGGTGGCGGTGACTTTCGCGACTTTCGTCCTGCTTTCCTGGAGCATGCTCGGCAACGGAAGCCGCGGCGGAGTTTACGTTTTCGTCCGCGATTGCGTCCTCGACTACATCGAATCGCTTCGGCTGCCTTACTATTTCTGGCTAGGCGCTCGCGGGTTTTTCGGCGCGATGCTCTGGCTCGTTCTGCCGGTCGGAATTCTCATCCTCGCCGCGAACCTGACGGCTCAAGGCCCGGCTCTGCTCCTCGGATTGCTGGGCGCCCTGCTCCTGATTCCCGTCGTGCTCTGGCTGCCATTTATCGAAGCGCATTTTGCTCGGACAGGCGAGTTTCGAGCCTTCAAACAGCTGGGCGAAGTCCGCCGCGCCTTCACGCGAGCACCGATCGCATTCTGGCTTGCTTTGGTGGTCACGCTCCTGTTTGCGGCTCCGCTCTACCTCTTCAAAATCGAGGTGACTCCCTCGCAACTCGCCTGGTTGCCAGCGCTCTTTTTCGTGATCTTCATCCTACCCGCTCGGATGATCGCCGGCTGGGCGATGGGCCGCGCGATGCGACGCGAAACCAAACGAATCTGGGTTTCGCGCTGGGCCATGCGGATCGTCGCGCTTCCGATCGCGCTCGCCTACTTTCTCTGGATTTACCTCATGCAGTTCTTCCAGTGGTCAGGCGAAATCAGTTTGCTGGAACAGCACGCGTTTCTGGTTCCCGCGCCTCTTTTGTCATTGTGAGGACGGTTCCGGCGTCCAAGGTGGCGCGATGAGTTCGACTCCGAATATTTACGAATCCCAGCAGCTGCTGGATCAGTATCTTCTTTTTCACTACGCCTCGGCTGAGGAGACGCTCGCTTGGGATTTCGGCCCTGACACTGCCTTAAATTTCGCGCAGCGCACGGTCGACGAAACTTTCGATTGGGATCGCGTCGAACCGAAAAATCCGCGTGCGCTCGACATTGGCTGCGCGGTCGGGCGATCGAGTTTTGAGCTTTCGAAGCGCTGCGGTGAGGTGATCGGGATCGATTTTTCGCAGGCGTTCGTCGACGCAGCTGAGTTGGTTCGGGCTCGAGGCGAATTGGCCTACGAACGGCTGGATGAAGCGAACGAGACGACGCCGTTAACCGCGAAAACTCCGCTTGGGTCGAATCCTGACCGAATCAAATTCGAGCAAGGCGATGCGATGGCGCTGCGTCCGGATCTTGGCGAATTCGATCTGGTTCACGCCGCGAATCTGCTCTGTCGACTTCCCGAGCCGCTGAGATTTCTCCAGCAGCTGCCGGGTCTGGTTCGAAGCGGCGGACAATTCGCGATCACGACGCCCTGCACTTGGCTCGAGGAATTTACGCCCCGCGAAAACTGGCCGACTGGGACGACTCTGGAATTCCTCGAAACGAATCTGTCTGCCGATTTCGAACTCCTGAAGTCAGCGGAGATGCCGTTCCTCATCCGCGAGACTCGCCGCAAGCACCAGTGGACCGTCGCGCAAGCAAGCCTGTGGTTGAGGCGTTGACGTTGAGCTGAGTTCGCGTAGTCCTTTCGGTTCCAAAAAATGAAGCATCCGTTCCTCGCCGACAAATTCGAGATTCCATGGTCCAAGCTGAAGCCGCGCCATGTCGAGCCTGACATCACCAAAGCGCTTGAAGACGCCGACTCCCGAATCGCGGCGATCGCAGCGCCGACCGATGAGCCGCTGACGTTCGAAAACACGCTACTGGCGCTGGACGAGGCGACTGAGAAACTGAACTTCGCCTGGGGTCTGGTCGGTCATCTCGATTCGGTTAAAAATTCCGAGCCTCTGCGTCAGGCGCAGAACGCGATGTTGCCGAAAGTGACCGAGTTCGGCGCGAAAATCCCGCTCAACACTGATCTCTGGAAACGAATCAAGGCCTACTCGGAAACGCCGGAGGCCAAGCAGCTGAGCGGAGCGCAAAAGCGGCTTCTCGACGAGACGCTGGAAGATTTTCGCGGTAGCGGCGCGGACCTGCCGGCTAAGCAGAAAACTCGGCTCAAATCCCGGATGGCCCAGCTGGCGAAGGCGACTCAGAAATTTTCGGAGAACGTGTTGGATTCGACCAACGACTGGGAGCTGATCGTCGACGATGCGGCTGAGCTGGACGGTTTGCCGAAGATCAGTCTCGACGCAGCAGCTGCTAGCGCGAAGGCCAAGGGTCACAAGGGAAAATTCCGCTTCACGCTCCAGGCTCCGTCGTGGGTTCCGGTCATCGAACACGTTAAAAACGAGGAAATCCGCCGCAAAGTTTGGGAAGGAACGACGACGGTCGGGCTGAAAGGAAAGTGGAATAACACGAAGCTGATCTGGAAGATCCTGGGACTTCGTCAGGAAATCGCCGAGCTTCTTGGGTATCAAAATTTTGGCGATCACGTGCTCGCTCGGCGCATGGCCAAAACTGGCGAGAAGGCGCTGAAATTCACAAGCAGCCTGAAGCGCCGGACGACGAAACAGTTCAAAGCGGAGTGCAAAGAATTGGCGGAGTTCGCCGGAGAGAAGCCGCTTCAGCCATGGAACGCCGGGTTTTACGCCGAGCAGATGCGTCAGGCGCAGTACGATCTCGATGACGAGCAACTCCGTCCGTATTTCCCGATGGAAGGCGTGATGAGCGGGATGTTCGAGATCGGCCAGAAGCTTTTCGGAATTAAAATCATCGAGCGCGAAGGCGTCGATGCCTGGCATAAGGACGTGAAATTTTACGAGATCCACGACGCGAAATCTGGCGAGCATCTTGGTTCGTTTTACGCTGACTGGTTTCCACGTGAAGAGAAGCGGGCTGGCGCGTGGATGAATTATTTCAAGACTGGATCGCCGTCGCCTCGCACGCCGCATCTCGGCCTGATCTGCGGAAACATGACGCCGCCAGGAACCGGCAAACCTGCTCTCCTAACACATATCGAAGTTGAGACGGTTTTCCACGAATTCGGCCATCTCCTTCACCACTTGTTAGGAAACGTGGAGATCAAATCGCTCAACGGCGTCAACGTGGTTTGGGATTTCGTCGAGCTGCCTTCGCAGATCATGGAGAATTTTTGTTGGAACCGGAAATGCCTCAATCTCTTCGCCCGGCACTACGAAACTGGTAAGCCGATTCCGAAGAAGCTCTACGATCGAATGATCGCGGCACGCAATTTCCGTTCCGCCTCAGCGATGATGCGTCAGCTGAGCCTTGGGAAGATGGATCTCGAGCTTCACGTCCACTACCAGGACCACAAAGACGCCGAAGATCTCGACGCGCTCACTGAGCAGCTGCTCAAGGGCTATCTCATGCCGCTTGCGACTCGCCCGCCGACGATGGCGCTTCGATTCGGCCATTTGTTCGCCAGCCCGACCGGTTACGCCGCCGGCTACTACTCGTATAAGTGGGCCGAAGTTCTCGACGCCGATGCGTTCACACGTTTCGAGGAAAACGGCGTGCTAAGCGCGAAAGTCGGCCGCGAATTCCGCGAGAAAATCCTAAGCCGCGGAAATTCTGAAGACGCCGCGAAGTTGTTCCGCGATTTCATGGGCCGCGATCCGGACGTGACGGCGCTGCTCACACGAAGTGGGTTGGCGGGATAACGGAGGATCGTGCGGAATCGGAATTTTTGACTACCGATTTGGGAATGAATCCACTCCGCATCGCGATCGTCGGATGCGGCACGACGGGGCCAGCGGCAGCGCTGCTTCTGGCTCGGTCAGGACACGAAGTCGAGATTTTCGAGCAGGCTCCAGATTGTAAGCCAGTCGGCGCGGGGTTTCTGCTTCAGCCAAGCGGAATGAGCGTGCTGGCGGAGTTGGGAATTCTGGATGAGGTGATCGATCATGGCTCAAAAGTCCGTTGGCTGTTTTGCCAGACGGTGGAGGGCCGAACGCTGTTGGATCTGCATTATGAGGAGATCGCGAAGAACGCGTTTGGCGCGGGATTGCATCGCTCGGTGCTGCTTTCGATTCTGCTCAGGGAACTCGACGCGGCTGGGATTCCAGTGCGGTGGGATTCGCCGGTGGACGCGGTCGACGGAGACCGACTCGTGGTGCGTGGCGAGCGGCGGGGGCCCTTCGATTTGATCTTGCTGGCTGACGGCGCGAACTCGCGCGTCCGGGATTCGACTGGGATTTCGGGGAAGGCGAATCGCTACCCGTGGGGCGCGATCTGGTGGATCGGTCAGGATCGAGCTAACCAATTCGACGAGTCTGAGCTGAATCAAGTCGTGGACGGGACAGGGAAGATGCTGGGGTTTCTGCCGACGGGTCGCGCTTTCGGCCGAAACGAAACGGAGTTCAGTCTTTTCTGGAGCTTTCGGCTGGCAGATCGAGAACGCTGGCTGGCGACGCCAATCGATTTGTGGAAGCAGCAGCTGCTGGCTTTGATGCCGAAGGCGGAGGCGTTCCTGGAGCCGATCGAGTCGCACGATCAGCTGACGATCGCAAGTTACCTCGATGTCCGCTACCGGCGTTGGCACACGAAAAATCTGGCTTTGTTAGGCGATTGCGGTCATGCGATGAGCCCACAGCTCGGCCAGGGCGTGAATCTGGGTTTGCTCGATGCTCGAACGCTTGTGGAGTGCCTTGATTCGGCGAAATCACTCCCTCGCGCTTTGGCCGCCTACACCAAAAGACGGCGGGCGAGTTTGCGATATTACCAGTTCGCGACTCGATGGCTGACGCCGTTTTTTCAGTCGAACCACGAGTGGCTGACGCCGCTGCGAGATTTTGGCTTCCCAATTTTGAATCGGATACCGCCGGCGCGCCGTCAGATGATCGAAACGATGATGGGTCTTCGCCAGAATGCGCTTTTCTCTGACCTGCAGCTGCTGGCGAGCGTGGATTTCTCCGCTTGAATTCTGGTCAGCCCGTCCTCAGCTTCACTCAACCGCTCAAATCATGTTCCTTTTTCGAAAAATCCTCTCTTTCATCATCGGTGGGATCGTCACCGTGTTTCTTTTGTTTTATGTGATTTTTCTGCCGCTGTTTTCCTGGATTCCAGACAAAGATCTGCCGGAGGGCTTGGGTCTGGAGAATTTCGAAAAGGTGATTTGGGTTGATCGCGATAAGCAGATTTTTTACGCCTATGAGAAGGGCGAGCTGCTCCATAAATTCCTGGTCGTGACGGGTCGAACCGGAAAGGAAACTCCGCTCGGGGTCCACGCGGTTGCGTGGAAGGACGCGGATTATTATAGCAGGGAATACGACATGGCTCCGATGCCGTATTCGATGTTTTTCATCGCGTCACGAGGAATGGCGATCCACGGCAGCAAGGCGATTCCGTGGCGTTGGCGGCATAACGATTTGATGCCGGACACGCCTGCGGGTTCGGGCGGTTGCATCAGTTTGACGAAGGCGAATGCGAAAACTGTTTTCGAGTGGGCGGACGTCGGGACGCCAGTTGTCGTGACCGGAACGGAGGTCGAACGCGAGCTTGCGGAGCTTGAAAATCCGCCCAAATAGCTTATATCAGCGGTTTGCACCGACTGTTTGAAGGCGGACGCAAGCAGGACCGTCAAACAGCTCTACTCAACGTTCCGATGATCAATAAACCTACCCCATTCAGCTCGCGTTCCCGCAGACGACTTCTCGCTTCCCTAATTGCGATCCTGTCGTTCGGAATTTGTGGCGTGGGCTTCGCTGCTGAAAAAGCGGACCAGGTGATCATCAAGAAAGGGGCGCGGAAAATGATGCTGATGAAGAATGGAAAGGTTCTGAGATCGTATCGAATAGCCCTCGGTGCCAGACCCACTGGCCACAAACAGCAGCAGGGCGATGAGCGGACTCCCGAAGGAAATTACACGCTCGATTACCGCAATCCTGGAAGTAAATTCCATCGGTCGATCCACGTTTCGTATCCAAATGCGAAGGATCGTGCAGCCGCAAAGAAGCGAGGTGTCAGCCCCGGGGGCGAGATTTTCGTCCACGGCGTTCCCGGTGCCACCCCCGACAATCAGATCGTCCAGGCGGCTTTGAATCGCACGAATTGGACCGACGGCTGCATCGCGGTCACGAACGACGAGATGGACGAAATCTGGGCGATGGTTTCAGACGGCACACCGATTCGGATCGATCCCTGATTCGCTCGAATTGGCGGTGTTTGCTCGGCTCGGAGGTGAATGATCGATGGTCATAAAAACCGTTGAATTTCCGCGATTCAACGCTCTCTCCGTCGCCCGTTATGAACCTGAAAACCGTTTTCGCCTTTATCGTTTGCTTGGCTTTCGCCCCGTTTTCTTACGGCGCGGACGCAGAAGATCTCGCCCGTAAATTCCAGCAGCTGCCGACGGTTCCCGAGGCGGAAGTGCCGGAGCTTTCCAACGAACTCGGCCCGTTTCGCGGGGCGATCAAGCACGACGGCTACGTCGGCCACACCTGGGCGGCGTTTCCGCAAATCGAGAATGCGGCGAGTCTGGATGTCGATCCGAAAGGTCGCGTTTTCGTGACCGAGGCGAACCGATTCTGGCTCGGCGTGCCGGATTTGCGCGGGGCGAACGAGATGATCCGCGACGACTTCAAACTGGAGACCGTCAACGACCGGCTCGCGATGTACGAGAAGTTCAAAGCCAACTTTCCGGAAGGCTGGTTCAGCAAAGTCGCCGACCGAATCGTTCGGCTCGAAGACAGTGACGGCAACGGCGCGCCGGATCGTCGCACGCTGTTTTCCGATCACTTCAAGCGGCCGCAAGACGGGATCGGTTTCTCGATTCTGGCTGAGAACGACGCCGTCTATTTCACCTGCATCCCGAGCGTCTGGAAAATGACCGACGGCGATGACGATGGCGTCGCCGACACCCACGAGGAGATCTCGACCGGCTACGGCGTGCGCGTTTCTTTCATCGGCCACGACCTCCACGGCGTGGTTCGCGGGCCTGACGGGCGGCTCTATTTTTCGGTCGGCGACCGGAGTTACAACGTGACCGACAGCGAGGGCAAAAATCACAACGGCGCGGGTCGCGGCGCGGTTTTCCGCTGCGAATCGGATGGCTCGGGACTCGAGGTTTTCGCGACGGGTTTGCGCAATCCGCAGGAACTCGCGTTCGACGAATTCGGCAATCTTTTCACTTTCGACAACACCGGCGACATCGGCGACAAGGCCCGAATGGTCTACGTGATCGAAGGCTCCGATTCCGGCTGGAACATGGCCCATCAGTCGCCTCATCACTACGCCAAGGTCCTTGATTGGGGCGAGTTTCGTCCGCCCAAATCGATGTGGGTCGAGGAGCGGATGTTCGATCTCTGGAACGAAACCCAGCCGCAATGGGTTTACCCGCCGGCTTCACACGTTTCCAGCGGACCGTCCGGATTCACCTACTTAACCGGCGATGCGGTTCCCGAGGACCTGAGAAACAATTTTCTCCTGACCGACTACCGCGGCGACATCGGCCGCTCGACCACTTGGGCGGTTTCCTACGAGCCGAAGGGCGCTGGCTACGCTGCGAAGGAGGTTCGCGAATTCGTGAGCGGTCTAGCAGCTGCTGACGTGGAAATCGGTGCCGATGGCCGGATTTTCTTCGCGGATTTCGGCGGCGGCTGGAGCGTGAACACGAATGCTTCGGTGCAGGTGTTAGAGCAGAAAAGTGCGGAACTCAAAGAAGCTGGCGCTGGCGTGGCGAAGCTGATCGCGAACGGCATCCCGCTTGGAAACACACCGGAAAACACGAAGCTTGCGATGGATCTCCTCGGTCATCCAGATCTGCGAGTCCGCCAGATGGCGCAGTTTTGGATTCGCAGCGCGGGCGAGCACTACGCCTTTCGCGAGGTCGCGCAGAACTCGAAGAATCAGTTAGCGCGGCTGCATGCGATGTGGGGCGTCGGACAACTCATCCAGACGGGCGAGACGAGCGATGATTTCGTCCAATCCATGCTTGCGGACGAAGATCCGGAAATCCGTGCGAACGCAGCCCGTGTCCTCGGCGATTGCCGAGTCGAAGCCGCTCGTACCGATCTACTCGGACGGCTGATGGACGATTCGCTCCGCGTTCGTTCGCAGGCCGCGATCGCGCTCGGTCGCATTTGCGAATCTGGCGATGCTGAAGCCATCGACGCTCTCTACTCGGCAAACTCAGCCGAGACCGACGTCGTCCTGCGTCACTCGATTCTTTCCGCACTCGACCGCATCGGAACAGCCGCATCCGCTGTCGCTCGTGTTGGCAGTGGTGACCGCGAACAGCGCCTGCTCGCTGTGCTCTTTCTCCGCCGCCACGAAAGTCTGGATTTAACCGTTTTCCGTCGCGACGCAGATCCGCAGATCCAGCGTGAGGTCGTCCGTGGAATCTACGATACAGCCGTGCTCGACACGCCCATCGGGAGAGCCGTCGCTCAAATGAACCCGAAAGATTTGCCCGATTCGCTGCAACGCCGGGTCATCGCCGCGAATTACCGCCTCGGTAAGCCGAAAAATGCCCAGCGCATGCTTGAACTCGCCGGCGACGAATCGCTCAAGGTCCAAGTCCGCGAGTACGCTCTCCACGGTCTTCGCATGTGGCCCGCGTCGATCGACACCGACCCCGTCCTCGGGCACTACCGGCCGCAAGTCGTCACCGACCGCTCGAAGGAAGGTCTCGCCGCCGCGCTCACCGCTGGCCTGCGACGTTTCCTAACCGAGAAGCACGATCCCAAGCTCGTCGCGCTCGCCACGAACCTCGCTAACGAAATCGGTGTCGCGCTCGACGAATCCACGCTCCTCAAGCAGGTCGTCGACACCTCGCTCGACGCCGACGTTCGCGTCGCGACGCTCGACAGTTTGGCGAAATTGGCAAAGCCGAAGCACGACGCGATCATCCGTTCGCTCCTCGATTCCGAGGCTCCTGAAGTCCAAGCCGGCGCGATTCGCCACGCTGCGGCGCGCAAACTGGACGGGATCGAATCGATCGCTCTCAAAGCCGTCGAGACCGGTCCGATTCCGGCCGCCCGAACGGCAATCGGCGTGCTCGATCAAACGAAGCTCGAGCCGTTCTGGAGCCTGCGTGATTCCAATTTACGGAAGGAACTTTGGCTCGATGTCTACCAGCAGCTGCTGGCCGCTGGCGACGCTAAAGTCCAAGCTTGGGCGACGGCGATGATGGGAAATCCGCAGACTCTGACGCTTCACGGTGGTGATGTCAGGAAGGGCGAAGTGGTCTTCCAGAACCAGGGTGCTTGCCTGCAATGCCACACGATCAGCGGTTCGGGCGGAGTCCAAGGACCGGACCTGACGCTCCTCGCCGAGCGCCTGAAATCGGACAAAATCCTCGAGTCGTTGATCAACCCGAACGCCGAAATCTCTGAGGGCTTCGGCATCACGACTGCGATCCTGAAAGAGGGGACTTCGGTGATCGGGCGGATCACCAAAGAAACTGAGACGCACCTTTTGTTGACCGGCCTGGATGGCAAGGAGATCGAAGTCAAACGAGCTGACGTCGCAACGCTGACTCCGCCGATTTCGGCCATGCCGCCGATGGCATTGGCGCTGCAGTTGCCGGATTTGCGCGATCTGATCGCCTATCTCGAAAGCCGGACCAAAGAGACTGCGGCGGCAGAAGATGCCGCTAGTCACGGCGAGGGTGAAGACGAGAAGATTGCGAAGTAACTTCGATCATCGCGTCCAGAACGGCTCTTCCATCTCGCCGTTGAGCCCGGACCAAACCTTCAGGAGCTGCTGGACGCGCTCGGGATTTTCTTCAGCGAGGTCGCGACTTTCACTGCTGTCCTCAGCGAGGTTGTAGAGTTCCCATTTTGGCTCCTGACCTCGCTGCGGATTCTTGAGCAATTTCCAATCGCCGGAGCGGAGAGCCGTCTTCGGTCCGAGTCGCCAGAACAGGGTTTCGTGCGGGTTGCCCTCGTTCACGCCGGTCAAAAACGGGAGGAGGTCGACGCCGTCGAGATTTCTCGGAGGATCCGGCCGAGTCGCGGCGATCGTCGCGAAAACGTCTAACGAAATTACCGGCTTCGTGAAAACTTGACCGCCTTCCAGTTTCGCTGGCCACTGCATCAGAAACGGCACGCGTAGGCCGCCTTCATAGACGCTGCCCTTGCCGTCTCGCAGAGCGCCGTTACTCGAAGTCAGCTCGCGGGTCGGCCCGCCGTTGTCGCTGAAGAAAACCACGATCGTGTTGTCGTCGAGCCCGGTTTCACGCAATTTTCCTAACACCTCGCCCACGCTATCGTCCATGTTAGCCAGCATCGCCGCGAAAATCCGGCGATGAACATCTTCGATGTGGGCGAACTTTTCCATGTAGGCGTCGGCACCCTGGAGCGGGCTGTGAACTGCGTTGTAGGCGAGGTTGAGGAAGAAAGGCCGGTCCTGGCTGCGATCGATAAAATCGACGGCCTCGCGAGTGAGGGCGTCGGTCAGGTACTCAGTCTCGACAACCGGCTGGCCTCCACGAACGATCGGGTTGTTCGCGTCGTAGTCCGGTTCGTTTCCGTTCATGTGGGTCGAGTAAATCGTTCGCCCATCTTCAGAAATCCAGCGACCATCGCCGCCGCCGGGCAACGCGAGGCGGCGCTCCATCGTGACCACGCCGCGATAAGGCGGGGGAACGAAATAATGACCCTCGTGGGTGAAGCCAAAAAACTCATCAAACCCATGCCGAAACGGATGAAACTTCGCGGTTCCGCCGAGGTGCCATTTTCCCACCAACGAAGTCACGTAGCCCGCTTCGACAAGGTGCTCGGCGAGGGTGACCTGGCTGAGCGGCAGACCTGCGTCAGGATCTTCGCTATGATGGCCGGTCGGGTTGAACTCGTAGCCGAAGCGAGTTTGATATCGGCCTGTCAGGAAGCCGGCGCGTGACGCACTGCAGTAAGCAGCGGTAACGTAGCCTTGGGTGAAGCGAACGCCGTTCGCCGCGATCGAGTCGATGTTTGGCGTCGGGATTTCTGCATTGCCCTGACAGCTCAGTTCTCCATAACCGAGGTCATCGGCTACGATCAGAACGAGATTCGGCGGCTCAGCAGCTGCTGACAACGCGTAGAGAAAACAAGCGCAAAAAAGGAGACGGACCATGCCTGACTTTTGCCATCGGCTTCGACTCACTCAACCGAAATGAACTACTTTGGCGCAGCGACAAACTCGATCAGCGATTCGTCGATTTTCTCGACATCCCAGATTCGAACCCGCCCATCTTCGCTGCCTGCGGCCAGCCGGGTGCCGTCCGAACTTACCGCGATGCTGAGCGCGGTTGCCTTGAAATTCGCGCACTTATTTCCATCCTCGAAATTGGCCGACTCACCGCTGGAAACGACCAGGCGCTCGCTCGTGAGAGCCGCGATCCCGTAGATCGTTTCAGGCGTTTGGAAGTACTCGCGAACGGTGCCGCCATCGTTGATCCGCCAACGCATCAGCTTGCGATCCGCCGCGCCGGTGAAGACGTCTTCGGCGGTTGGGTGAAACCAGACTGCGTAGATCGATTCGTTATGACCGGTGTAGCTCGTTAGCCGCTTCTTCGATTCCAGATCAAATACTTTTGCCGTGTGGTCACGGCTGGCAGACGCAATTTTGGTTCCGTCAGGATTCCAGCAAACCGCGTTAACCCAGTTTGAGTGATTGGAGAAAACGATCTCTTCGCTCCAGCCTTCAGTCTCGAAAATTCGCACGGTTCCATCCGCTCCGCCGCTTGCCAACCGCGTGCCGTCTGGGCTGAAGCGCGCCGAAAAACAGAGGTCGTCGATTCGATGGAGAATCTGGCTGACCTCACCGGATTCGAACTCCAGAATCCGGACTTCGCCGAGCCGCCCCGGGATGCCGCCCGCAGCCGCGATTGTGGTTCCGTCAGGGCTGAGATCGATCGAGTGAACCCGCTCCGGAAGATTGCCGATACGGCGTTCAAGCTTGCCTGTTGCGACGCTCCAGACCGTGATTTCGCGATAGCCACTCGCCAGCAGCTGCTGGCCATCAGGCGAGAAAGCAACCGCCGTAATCGGGATCGGCCGCGCGTAAAATTCGGGAGCAGGCGGGTGAGTCGCTGTTGGAATGATCGATGCAAGCGAGGCGGCTGGATCGTCACCGTCAAACTTCGCGCCTTCGTCCATCCAGCGCTTGATCAACGAAATTTGTTCAGCCGAAAGCGGATCCGAATCCGGCGGCATGAGGTCATCGTCATCGTCAGTGCTGACCCGATAATGAAGTTCGTCGGCACCGGCTTTGATTGCGAATTCGTAGGTGTCGAGCCGGAACTTGCCCTTGGCCTTTTTCGGTCCATGGCAGGACTGACATTGCGCCAGAAAAATCGGCGCGATGTCCGATTTGAACGAGACCGGATCGGCTGCAATCGCCCTGCCTGCCAAAGCGAGAACGAGCGTCGCGATTCTAATGCTGAAACAGGAATTCATCACGATTGATCACGGCCCAAACGAGGTCTTCGAAAGCTTTTGCCTTGTCGCCTGCACCGTCCACGTAGTTCAGAGCGATCTCCATTTCGCGCTCACTTGGACGTCGCGTGAACGCGCGAAGATAAAGTTCGGCGATCACGGTTTTGAGATCCGCGTTTTGCGCTACGGCTTTCTGAAAGCGGTTTTCCGGCGACGTAAGCTTTGATTGAATCGTCTGGCCATTGAAGAGTTCTAACGCTTGCCCCAAGCTCGTCTCGTAGCCACGCTCGCATTCGCAAACCGTTTGCCGCTCCGGCTGTCCGAACGTCTTCAAAAACTCAGTATTCCCGATCTCCGCGATGACGTGCGGCTTCAAATCCGGTGCCGGGAGTTGCGTCGCCCGCATCCCGTTCGGCGCGAATGCGAAACGCTCGGCAACCCCCGTGATATCGCAAATCGCGTCCAGCAGCTGCTCGGCTGAGAGACGGCGCGGAGTCTGGTGTGAAGCGAAACGAACGTCATCGCGATTCGAGTCATTCGGAGCTGAGCTTGCCTGGTAAGTCCGGCTGCTGAGAATCCTTCGAATTACGTGCTTACGATCAAAACCATGCGCAACAAAATCGACAGCGAGCGCGTCGAGCAATTTTGCATTCGCAGGCGGATTGGAATCGCGGAAATCATCGAATGGCTCGACGATTCCCCGTCCCATGAGGTGCGTCCAGATTCGATTGACCTCCACACGCGCGAAGAACGGGTTTTTCTCTGAGGTAAGCCAAGTTGCGAACGCCTCGCGCCGGTCCGCTTCCGCCTCGATCGGCAGCTCCCCGGCACCCGGTGCCCAAGGCTGCATTTCCGCGCCAGTGGCCGGATGTTTGACCTCGCCGCCCGGCTTCGTCCAAACGACAACCTCGCCGGATTTGCCGATCTTCTTTGTCGTGATTCGATTAAAAAAGGCGCTCAAGCCATAGTAGTTGTCCTGTGTCCACGCTTCGTAAGGGTGGTTATGGCATTTGGCGCAGGCGATTCGTGTGCCGAGAAAGAGCTGCGAGGTCGACTCCATGATGTCAGACGTGTCTGAGCCTGATCGGTAGTAGTTTGTTTGTGGGTTTGTCAGGTTGCTTCCTGAGGCGAGCAGGATCTGACGCGCGAACTCGTCATACGGCCGGTTTTCGGCGACCGCTTCGTGGATCCAGCGATGAAATTTGTAGACGCCTTTGTGGCCGATCTGCTTGGTACTGAGTTTGAGCAAGTCGCCCCATTTTTGAGCCCAGAACGCCGCGTGGTCCTTGGATTCAAGCAGCTCGTCGATCAATTTGGCGCGCTTGTCAGGATCGGAGTTGTCCAGAAAATAGAGCGCTGCGTCCGGCGTCGGCAGCAGGCCGGTTACGTCCAGATGAACGCGGCGAAGGAAGACTTCATCGCTGCACAGCTCGCTTGGCAGGTACTGGAACTGGCGCAGCTTGGCGTGGACGTGCTCGTCGATGTAATTCGCCGGCTCAGGCGCGCTCCAGACGAAATTTTCAACGTTGTCGACGAAACTGACCAGTGTGCTCTCCAACTGTTCGAGGTAGCGCACGATCACAGCCGCTTCGCCACGCCGGAGACCGACCGCGAGTCCGCGTCGACTGACTTTGCAGACGGTTTCGTCGGAGCTCTGGAAAACTGCGAGATGCGTCACGTCGCGGACGGCACCGTCCTCAAATTTTGCTTCGACTCGAAACTGCTGAACGTGATGCGGCCGCCGCCGAAAGACATTCGAACCAGGGGTGATTTCGATGCCAACACACTTCGGAGCGTCGCTGTCGATCGCGCAGCCTTCGGCGATCCAATCGATCAGCAGCTGCTGGTCGAGTTCGCCCTTTTCCAACCGTTTACCGCCTTCATGGGCGATCCGGTTTTGCGGCTTGGCGAGCAGCAAACTGCTTTCCGGTTCGAGCAAATTGACGCGTCGGCCGAACTCTTCGCGGACGATGGTCTGGGCGTCGAGCGCCGGGTTTGACGCGAAAAGTGAGAGGCGGAATCCACCCTTTCCATGCGGCGCGCCGTGACACCCGCCGGTGCTGCAACCAGCGCGGGCGAAGACCGCGAGGGCGTGGTTGTGAAAGCTGACCGGTTGCGGCTCAGCACCGACGTTGATCCGAGCGACCGCAGTTTGGCCGCCAGCCTTGATGAGGATCGTGGTTTGGCCATCGGCGAGCGGCGTAACCGATCCGCGATCGTCAATTCTGGCAATGTCAGGGTCAGCAATTTCGTACTTCGCGATTCGGGTCAAGTCTGCGGACTCGGCATTCTCGTAGTTGCCCGTGACGACGAATTGAACGCGTTGCCGCGAGCCGGTGATCGTGAAATCCGCGGGCGTGACCTGAATTTTGACTGGCGCACCAGGATCGACGGCGGCAATCGGCAGGTCTGATTCTTTGACGAGATTGGACTCTGCGAGAGCCGGAATCGTCATCAGGAAAAATGTTAGCAAAATCCGTTTCATCACTTGATTGGCGCTCACTTGACGATCGCGAACATCCGATTCGATTTCCAAGAGACGACGCCTTCTTCTTCGATCTGCATCACGGCTGTGTACCGCTTCCCATCGATCTCAGCCGTGCCCTCGATCTGAAATTCAAACAACTCGCCAGCCTTGGCCTCGGGCATTTTCAATTTCACTTCGACGTCGTTCTTTTTCGCTTCGATCACGAATTTCTGATCCTCAAACGGTTCGCCTAGCGAAAGCGCGATTTCTCCTTCGGTGAAGCCGAATCGACGGCAACGAATCTTGAATTTCACTTCAGCAGCTGCTGGCGCAGCGAGGCGGTTGCGGGACTTGCCTTCGAGGGTCAATTCGAAGGGAGCGACGTCTTTGCGAATCTTGATCAGGTAAGCCAAGTTGGGACGGCCTAACAAATCACGAATTTGCAATTCGTGCTCGCCGGACTCGCGAACGCGGTAACGCATCAGCTCTTCAAGAATATCCGCTTCACCCGACCTAGCGACGACTTTGCCGGCTGGATCGTGAAGTGCGCTCAGAAGCAATGCGGGCGAGCCGATGCTGCGGGTCTGAGGGATGATTGTTAGGAAATCATCCTCATCGGCGAGAAATTTCTGAACGGCGAAATCCGATTTCGTCCTGCGCAAATCGCCGTCAGAAGGGAGAACCCGGAGGCCGTCGGTGATGCGCAGCCAAAATGGAAATTCGCCCCTCCACTGGATGTCGTGAAGCTTGATTGCGAACTCGCCGCCTCGCTCGAATTTGTGCACAAGCCAGGGATCGGCGCCACGGCCTTCGACATCGTCGACAAAGGCGATCTGATTGCCTTTGGAGTCGACAATCGTGAGCACCGGGTCAAAGTCGCGCCGGAGTCTTTCGCCCCAAACCTCGAACAGCAACTGCTGGCCGGCTTCAGCCTCGAACCAGTAAAAACTTGGCTCGGCTCCGTTCGTCACTCCGCCAACACCGAGCGGAGCGGGACCGAGATGCGAAGCGGCTTCGAGGACGGCATGACGCTGGGCGTTTTTCGCGGCCGGAAGATCGTCCGCGAGGAGCGTAACCGGCAAACTGATTCCGGTCTCGTCCCAGGCGCGAATTTCGAGAAGCGTGCCTGGCTGGACTTTCGAGTCGAGGGTGATTTTAAACCAGGCACCGTGCGGCTCTGGCGAAGCCGGGAGGTCCAGGATCGCGAATTCAGCGGGTTGGCTCGTCCAGAATTTCACGGCGAGATCGCGCTGCTTGTCGTAGAGCCGCTCGCCAAAGATGAAAACGGTCGTCGGTTCGCCGGGTTGCAGGACGGGCGGATCGACGCGGTGGATGCGCGGCTCGGCCTGGAGCGCGGCTAGCGTTAATGTCAGGACTGTAAAAATTCTGAGCACAAATCGGGTTAGTTGGAGGCGACAGGCGCTTTCGCTCCGCCGACATCGACCAGGAACAAATCCATCCGGCCCTCGCGCTCGCTCACGTAAACGATTCTGTTTCCGTCAGGGTGCCAATTCGGATAATCGTCGCGTTCCTCGCTGTCGGTGATTCGCTGGACGTGACTACCGTCGATGTTCATCACGTAGATCTCGTAATTTCCGTCTCGCGTGCTGGTGAAACAGATCCGCTTGCCATCCGGCGAAATGCGCGGCCGAACGTCCATCAAGCGATTTTCGGTCAGACGAATTTCCGCGCCGGTTTTGAGATTCAAACGGTAGATCTCGTAATTGTTTTCGCGCGAGTTGGCGAAAATGAGTTCCTTGCCGTCCGGGCTGAAATTCGGCCATTTCGTCAGGCCCTCGGTTTCGGTAACCTGCTTCTTGTCCTTACCCTCAAGATCGACCGACCAGAGCTGCATCGGGCCGGTCTCAGCAAAGGCGTAAATCACGCGAGTGCAGTCGGGCGTGAAAACCGGCGTTCGGTAGGCGCCGCGGCCCGAGTGGTTGATCTCGGCATCCTTCTTCTCCTCGAGATCACGGATGACGAGCTTGCCGGTCAGGTTGCCGGTGCACTGGTTGAATGCGGTGTAGCGGCCGTCAGACGAAAACGCGATTTCGAGCTGGTGACTCGGGCCATCGTCAAAAAGCGGTGTCGGTCCCGCCCTAAGATCGTCGATCTCGATCCGGACTGCGCGAACGAGGTCTTCTTTCTCATCATACGAGTAAACAACCGACTGGCCGTCGTTGATAAAACTCGGGTCGCGCTTGTTCGTGCCATCGAACGTGAGTTGCTGCTCGCCAGCCCCCGCACCTGCTGGGAGGGCAATCGCAAGGCCGATGTAAAGTGGGAGTTTCACGAGGCGGAACTTGATTGTTCAATTCGCCGTTCGCAAGACAATCCAAACTGAAACCGCCCACATTCCAGCCGCAAAGATGCGATTGAGAGTTCGCGTCGGCAGCTGACTGCGCAGGGCCGCTCCTGCAAACATGCCAACGAACCCGCCGATAACGAACACGGATGTGGTGCTCGGCGAGATCGCCGGGCCAGTCCATGCGTAGGAGATGATTCCTGAGAGACAAATCAACGAGATCACGAGGAGCGAGGTTGAGACCGCACGGTGGACCGGCATTCGGGTGGCAAGGATGAGCGCGGGGACGATGATGAATCCGCCGCCGACACCGAAGATTCCAGACAGAATGCCGGCTAACAGACCCACCAAGGTGAGACCGGCGGCGCACTCTGTATTCCAAGTCAGCTTGCCGGATTCATCACGGGCACAGGTGGATCGTCCGGTTTGGGTTTCGACGGAGCCACGCCACATCCGGATTCCAACCAGGCCCATGAGCGTGGCGAATCCGACAAGCGTGACCGTGTCAGGCAGCTGCGCTCCAATCCACGTTCCAAGCGGCGCGCCGAGCATTCCGGCGGCGGCGAAAACAAGACCCGTGGGCAGTTCGACTTCACCGCGTCGCAGTCTAAGAAGAGCGCCGAAAAGCGCGGTGGCGCCGACAGCGGCGAGTGAGATTCCGACTGCTTCGCGCACGCCGGTTCCGAGTCCGAAGATTAAAAGAGGCACGGCGAAAATGCTTCCGCCGCCCCCGGTTAGCCCGAGCGAGAAACCGACGATTGCGCCAAAAAGCAGAGGCAAGATCAATTCGGTGACCATCGATTCGTTTCGGGCTGGTTGGTGGGATTGTGAGGACTACGCAGCGCGCGTATCAGCGGACGCTGGCACTTCAATGCCGCCGTCGAAATAGACGACGTCGTAGCCGTTGCGCTCGAGGTAAGCCGCGGCGTAGGACGCCCGTTGGCCGCTCGCGCAGTGAACGAAAATCGGCCTGTCGAGGGGCAATTCGTCCAGATGCGCCGCGAGCCGCGTGTAGGCGATGTTTTTAGAGCCCGGCAGATTTCCAGTCGCATGTTCGGCAGCCGTTCGGACGTCGAGCACCATTGCAGAAGGGCGATTCGAGATCGCAAGGCTGAGCTTGCTAGTTTCCTCGTGCGGTGTGTGCGTCATTTCCGCGGTCTTTCCAAGAACTTCGTCTGCGATCGCCCAGCCTTTGATGTTGTCCAGACCGATACGCACGAGTTGTCGAATCGCCTCGTCCAGCATCTGCTGGTTGGAGACGAGCAGGTAGATGTCCTGGTCTTCCTCGATGTAGGACCCCGCCACTGCCGAAAATCCGCTTCCACCGAGCGGCGCGAAGAGCGAGCCCCGGAGATGAGCGAGCGCAAATTCCTCGCGGTCCCGATGCGTGTCGAGAACCACTGCTTTCGCGTCATTCGTGAGCGCGGTGAAATCCTCAATGCACAACTTTGCCGGATTGGGTAGCGCCGGAAGCACAATCGGCCCTTCCTTGTTCACACGTTTCATCCGCGCGAAGTAGACCGGCGGTTCTGGCTGACCGTCGAGAATCTCCCTAACGAATGCGTCCTCGCCGTCGTCAAGCGCCGTGCGGATCGCGCTGTTGAAACGCAGCTCGTATCCTACCGTTGTTATTGGGATGGCACCGAGCGCTTTTCCGCACGCACTGCCGGCACCATGACCCGGCAGGATCTGCATGAAGTCCGGCTGATCCCTGAAATCGGCGATCGATTGATACAGGCGGCGAGCAGATGGCTCCATCGCGCCCGCATGGCCGGCTGCTGATTCGAGCAAATCTGGCCGACCGACATCGCCGACAAAAACGAAGTCTCCCGTCGCCATCGCAATCGGCTGGTTCGCGCCGCCGCCCTGGTCTTCGATCCTGAAGCTGATGTGTTCCGGCGTGTGACCCGGCGTGTGGACGGCGGTGATTTGAATTCCGCCGATCCGAATTTGATCGCCGTGTTTCACCAGCTGGACGTCGCTCCGGCCTTTTGCCCATTCGTATTTCCAATCTGCGTCGCCCTCGTCGGAAAGGTAAGCGGTTACGCCGGATTGGGTGTCGAGAAACTGCCGTGAGCCGCTCACGAAATCGGCGTGAATGTGAGTTTCGGCGACGGCGGTGATTCGAAGATCGTTGTCGCGAGCAATTTCGAGGTAGCGGTCGATATCGCGTTCGGGATCGATCACGATCGCATCGCCAGTGCGCTGACAACCGATGATGTAGGCGTACTGAGCGAGGGACTCGTCATGGATTTGTCGTAAGAACATGGCGTGGGGATTTTGAGGTTTCGATGAATGTCAGGCTGCGCTCTGAGCGGATTTCGCATTGATCGAGCACTCAGCAGCTGCTGAGCCGCGGCGGTTCCACGGCGCTTTGGCGATGAGCATGCCCATCGCGCAGGAGTCGGTGATTCCCGCGAAGGCAAGTCCAGCGCCAACGAAACCGGGGATGATCAGAAACCACGGATTGAGCAGGGCAAGCAGCGTCCCGATGAAGACCATCAAGCCAGCTGCGACGCGAACTTGACGTTCGAGGCTCATCGATTCGCGGCCGCGATTAAGTGGGAGATTGTGTTGTTCCCAACCGATGATTCCGCCTTCTAAGAGAACGGTGCTCTCGCAGTCCGCAGTGGAGCTTTTCGATCGCCTGTTTTGCGCGATTGCCGCTACGGCAGACAACGTAGATCGGTCGATCAGTGTCGAACACGCCTTTGATCTGTTCAGCATCGAGCGAGTCGAGTGGCGCGAGCTTCGAGCCCGCGATGTGGGCGGCTTCAAACTCAGTCGGCGTGCGAACATCGACGATTTGCGCTCCCGCGGAGTTGCCGGAAAGAGATTCGGAAAGAGACTTTGGATCGATTGTGGGGGCGTTCATGATGAAAATGTGAGTTCGAGGTTGAAAATGGCTTGCGAGGAAATAACCATATGGTGATATAATAGATATTAAACTAAATAATCATTCAGTTATATGTCAACCGAAAAAAGTTCGCGGCTTGATCGTCCCGCGCTGCAGCGAATTGCCGAGACCTTCAAGCTCTTCGGCGACGCTACGCGACTCTCGATTCTGCAGGCGCTGCGAGAAGGTCCCCGGCCGGTAAACGATCTAGTTGAGGAACTCGGCACCAGTCAGGCCAACATTTCCAAACACCTCAAGCTCCTCCACGACGGCGGCCTCGTGGCGCGCGACAAGCAAGGCATGCAGGTCTTTTATGCGATCGACAACGAGATCATCTTCCCTCTTTGCGAGCTGGTTTGCGGCAAACTGAATGAGGAAGCAGTTGCGGCGCAGCAGTTCAGTTTCGAGATATGAACGGGTCTCTCGCTGATGCTTCAGTTCAGCCCGCGAAAGACATTGGCGAAGTACTCGCGCAAATTTCGAGCGAAGAATTCTTCGTCGGAACCAAACTCTGCCACGCGGTAGATCGTCTGCGATTCGCCGAGCGATACAAAGTAACGATGTGTCTGGCTGCGACCGAATTCAAGCCAAGGAACCGGACGTTCGCAGCCATCGGGAAGAATCTGACACTGCTCCAGCGGCAGGACTGCCTGAAGTTCGCCGCGACTGGCTTCCATGCCGTTTGATTCCAGATAGAACGAACGAAAATCCGCAGGCAGGCTTGTTTCGTTCGTGCGCTCCCAGTCGGCGATTTCGGATTTGGTCAGAGCCGGGAAAAAGGTCGAATCGAGCTTTCGCTCTCGAGCCTCAGGTAGCTCGGTCAGGGTGATGATTTCGCGTTTCCAATCCATCCATCACGATTTATCGATTCGGTCGCAAGATTCAGGCTCGACATCCGGAGCCTTTTCAAGCAGCTCCAGAAGTTTCTCTGCACTACCGCAATTAGCTCGTTCTCGAAGATAGGAGTCGGCATCGGCGGCTGCGATTCTCCGCGTAAGCACAGTTGCTACGAAGTCATCAATCGAGACCCCGTCTTCTTGGGCGAAACGCTCGACTCGATACTTGATTGAGTCGGGCAGAGAAATGCTAAGCGTACTCATGCTGAAAGTTTACTCAGAAATGTGCCAGGTGCCACGGCCGAATTCCGAACCGATCGATGCCAGGAAAGTCCTTCAAATTATGCGTAACGAGATGGGTGGCCCCAGCAGCCAAAGCGCACTCGAAGACGAGATCATTTTTCGGGTCGGGTAGAAACGGACGCCATCGAAAAAAATGTAGGCCTCTTTCAATACGGCGCAAAGGGAGTCGAGAAACGCATCAATCTCCAAATCCGAAAAATCCTCTGCCATTCCGGGACCATGGAGGAAGCGCCATGGCGCGACCGCATTCCGGAGACGAGCACATTGGTATCTATGACGGCTGAGATCACACGAGTTCGTGAATCACGCTGCCGCCGTCTAACACTTTCATCTCGGCTCGCTTCTTCGCGCCGATTCCGGACAGCTCAGCGATCGTCGTTCCGACCATCAACGGCGTGATCGGTCTCGTGATCGGGCGTTCGCCTTTTTCGTCGCTCTCGCCGATGACGCGGCCGGGCTCGACTCCGCCGCCGGCCCAGATCGAAAAGTAGCAGTGCTGGTGGTGCTCGCGGGCGGCGCGGTTGCTGATTTTCGGCGTGCGGCCGAACTCGCCCATCGTCACGATCAACGTGGAATCGAGCATGCCTCGGTCTTCGAGATCGTCGATCAGCGCCGAGTAGGCTCGGTCGAGAATCGGGCAGTGGCGGTCCTGGAGCAGCTCAAAATTGAAGATGTGCGTGTCCCAACCGAAATCGCCGTTTGGCGTGAACGTCTCGACGTACTCGCTCCAGTTAACTTGAATGTAGGGCACTTCGGCCTCGGCCAATCGGCGGGCGAGGAGACAGCCTTGACCAAAAGTGCTTTGCCCGTATTTCGAGCGGACGCCATCGGATTCCTGGGTCAGGTCGAAGGCCTTCCGCGCTTCCGGATCGGCGAGCAGGCCGTAGGCGCTCTGGTGAGTCCGCCGCCATTCGTCGATCCCGGCGCCCTCGAGTCTCCGCTCGGCAGAATCGAGCTGATCCAGCAGCTGCTGACGTTTCTGGATTCGATCCGGCGTGATCCCATCGAGCAATGTCAGGCTCGGGATGCTGACCTCGCCACGCTCGCTCGCGCTAACCAAAAACGGATCGTAGGCCTTGCCGAGCGTGCCGCCGCCGTAACCCTCGATTCGGCGCGGAAGGTCGCGCGGAATTCCGCGGCCAACATAGAAGAAAGGCGGAAGCGCTTCGTTCGCGCCGCGATCCTTGGCCACGATCGCGCCGAAATTTGGTTGGATCGGTCCGGCATTTTCTTCGTAGCCGGTGAGGCCGACCGTCCCGGCGCCAGGGTGGCCGCCGTTTGTGGTCTGCATCGAGCGGATCACGGTGAATTTGTCGCTGCGCGCGGCCATGCGAGGAAGCAGCTCGGTGAAATGCATCCCTGGCGTCTTTGTCGGGATCGTCCCGAACGGCCCGCGATATTCCATCGGCGCATCCGGCTTAGGATCGAAAGTGTCGATATGACTCGGGCCGCCCCAGAGCCAGAGGACGATCACGGATTTGACGTGGCCGTTGCGCTGAGCTTCCTGGGCAGCGGAGAGCAGCTGATTTCCGGACGCGAGCGTGAACGGAACGGCGGCCGCGGTTTTGATGAAGTTGCGACGCGTGTTTCCGGCGCAGTCGTTGGCTTTGAAGGATCCGAATCCGAGCATGATGAAGAGTTTTTAGCTACACGAGCGAGAGCGGGCGATCTCGCAGGGAATTGGTCTAAGGAAGTTGCGCGCTCAGGAAACGCTTAAAATAAGCCGCGCCGGCTTCGAGATCTTCGACGCTGATGAACTCGTCCTTCGTGTGGGCCTGCGCGATCGAACCCGGGCCGAGCGCGATCGACGGAATCCCGGAGTGCGCGAGCCAGGCACCATCGCAGAGCCAGGGTGCGGTGACGAGTTTGGAGCCGTTCGCCAGCAGCTGCTGAACGAAAGGATCTTCGCGATCGGTTCGCATCGCCGGACTCTGGCATGTCGGATTCAGCTCGACTTCGTTGAAGCCGCGGGAGTCGAGAAATTCGCGGATGAACTCGAGAATCCCGCGCGCGAAAAGACCTGGCGTGGCCCGAAGATCGATCGTCGCGACGCAGGAATCTGGAACGACGTTCGTGCGCCCGCCGCCGTGGAACTGGTTGACGCTGACGGTCGAGAGGCCGAGCACGTCGTCCTCAAATTCGGCGATCGCCGCTGGAAACTCAGATTCGAGCGCTTGAACGACGTGGGTCATTTTCATCACCGCGTTGACGCCTTTTTCGGGTGTCGCACCGTGAGCAGCCTTGCCTTTTGTGATTAGCTCGATCCACCAGCAGGCTTTGTGAGCGAAGACCACGTCCAGCTCAGTCGGCTCGCCCGCGATCGCGAAATCCGCTTCGTCCGCGTGATGTTTTCCGAAATGCTGAGACCCGTCCTGACGACTTTCCTCGCCCATGAAACCGACGAACATGACCCGAAACGGCAGCTTCGCGATTTCGCCGCGCAACTCGTGCAACGCCCACAGCATCGTCGACATGCTGCCCTTCGTGTCGCTCGCGCCGCGGCCCCAGATTCGGCCATCGCGGACCTCACCGCTCCAGGGATCGATCGTCATTCCGCCGACGCCGACGGTGTCCGTGTGAGGGCCGAAAAGCAGGCATTTTTCCGCGCCCGTCTCGTTTGGGAAACGACCGATCACGTTGGGCCGGCCGGGCAAGACTTCCTCGAGCACGGTCTCCGCTCCGCAGCTTTCGCGCAGGAAATCGGCCACGTACTCAGCACAGGCCTGCTCGCCGAGTTTGTCCGTTCCTGGATCGCCGTCCGGGTTGACGCTCGGAATTCGGATGAGGTCGCTGAGCAGCTCAACGACGTTTGAAGGTCCGCTATTCATTTGCGAAAGCGTCTTTGAACATGCCTCGCAATTGTCCGAGTTCCTCCGGAGTGCCGATCACGACCGCCTCCGGATGGACATCGATTTCGCAACCCGCGATTTGAGCGACGTAGCGAAGGATCGCGCCCAGGCTCATGTTTCGGGCTCGCAAGGTGATCAGCGGCTCGCCGTCTTCAGAGTCAGTCTTTGGCTGAGCTCCGCGAAGCAAAATGATGTTGATTCCCTTCTTCGCCGGATCCGGCTCGGAACTATCCAGTTCAACGCTTTTGGTTCGCAGAAACTCGATTGCCTGATTAAGCGGCGTTGCGTCCAACTCGACTTCCGGCACGATGATGTTCTTCAGCTTTACGTTTTGAATTTGGAGTTCGACCGTTTCGGCCGAAGCCGGGTGGATCAGCGCCGCTAGAACGCAAGCCAGTGCGGAGATTCGCGAAAGATTCATCCGCCGACTGTCGGGGATTCGATCGCGATCGCCAAGTCAAATTCGCGCAAGCAAACTTCAAAATCGGACGTGAACTTGAAGAATGAAGATCCCCGATCTGACGCGCCGCCACGCACTCCAATCCGCCGGAGCTGGATTCGGCTACCTCGCTTTGCAGAGCCTGCTCGCGAAATCAGCCTCAGCAGCTGCTGGCGGATCGACGGTGCTCTCGCCGAAGCAGTCGCACTTTCCTGCGAAGGCCAAGCGCGTCATTTTCCTCTTTATGCGGGGCGGCGTTTCGCAGGTCGATTCGTTCGACCACAAACCGGAGCTGACCAAGCGGCACGAGGAAGATCTCGGCGGCGGGCGGAAGTACTTCCAGTCGCCCTGGGAATTCACGCAGCACGGCGAATGCGGCCTGCCGGTCTCCTCGCTCTTCCCGCACATCGCCAAGCACGCGGACGACCTCTGCGTCGTGAATTCGATGCACACGGACATCGGAAATCACCCGCAGGCGATCCTCCAGATGCTGACCGGCAGCTTCCAATTCGTCAGGCCATCGGTCGGCTCGTGGGTCAGCTACGGGCTCGGCACGGAGAACCAGAATCTTCCAGGTTTCGTCACGATGAACCCGGATTTTTCAGCTGGTGGCGCGCAGAAACACGGCAGCGCATTTTTGCCCCCCGCAACGGCCGGAACTGTGATCGGCGACGGCGGTGTGGCCGACGGAAAGGGCGCTCGGCCGATCAAGGACTCGAAGATTCCCTACACCAATAATCCAAAATACACGACTGCCGAGCAACGCCAGCAGCTCGATCTGCTCGGCGCGCTCAACCGAAATCAGCTCGCGAAAGACGGTCACCACGAGCGGCTCGAAAGTCTGATCCAGAGTTACGAACTCGCCTTCCGGATGCAGAGCCAGATGCCCGAGCTGATGGACGTCGAGCGCGAGAATCCGAAGACTCTCGAGCGCTACGGCGTCAACGTCGAGGAGACCGACAACATCGGCCGCGCCTGTCTCATGGCCCGCCGAATGGCCGAGGCCGGCGTCCGGTTCATCCAGATCAACCACGGCTTCTGGGATCACCACACCGACATCTTCGAAGGCCACCCGCGCATGGCGAAGAATTCTGATCAGCCGATCGGCGCGCTCCTGACCGATCTGAAAGAACGCGGAATGCTCGACGACACCCTCGTCGTCTGGACCGGTGAATTCGGCCGTCCGCCGATTCTCAACAAAAACAAAGGCCGCGATCACAATAATGTAGGGTTCTCCCTCTGGATGGCCGGCGGCGGCGCGAAAGGCGGCCTCCGCTACGGCGAAACCGACCCAACCGGCACGACCGCCGAGGTCGACAAAGTCCATCTGCACGATCTACACGCCACGATGCTGCACTTGTTAGGCCTCGATCACGAGCGCCTGACCTATCGCCATGGCGGGCGCGATTTTCGACTTACGGATGTCTACGGCAAGGTCATTCAGGACCTGATAGGCTGAAGAGTTTGACGGCCCTTGGGTATTTGGTCGGCCAAGATAATGCAGTTTAAACCGACCCAGATGAACGGCTTGAGTCGTAACTCTCTCAGAATAAAGGGAGTGGGCAGGAGAGGATTCGAACCTCTGAAGGCATAGCCAGCAGATTTACAGTCTGCGAATTCTGCCTGTCCCCCGTAGACCGGTTCTGTCATCTGCCGTCACGCCAAGTCATCATAAATTTGAAGGTAATCCCTTATTTTGTAGACTTTAACAAGACAATATGCAAGTGTTCGCATCGACTTTAGAGGACACGCCATGACTAAACAGGACCGATCAATCTGCCCAGTTTCTGCCCAGTCGAGACCAAGCATCTCACGGACGCAGGTAGCCTATTGGCGAGATCGCGTGGAAAAGGTGCGCTCCAAGGCCGGGGCCGAATCCCCCAATTACAGCGCGCGAGTGGTCTTCAAGAATCGCCGTGTTCGCTTTCCGCTCCACACGCCCAACAAGGAAATTGCTGCGAGCAAGGCGTCAAAAATCTACACGGCCCTGGTCGAGCGGGGCTGGGAAGAAACGCTCGTCGAATTCAAGCCGACCGAGGCAAAGAAGGTGGAATCGACCGAAGCCGCTGATTCAGTCGGTGATCTCATCCAGGCGGCCATCAAGTATTCGACCGCCCGGGAGAAATCGCTCAACGAATACACCAAGGCTTTCAGGCGGATCGTCGCACAGATCGAGGGAATTCCGGATGGCGAGAAGTTCGACTCCAAAAGTGGGAACGGAGGAGCAGCGGCGTGGAAAGCGATGGTGGATGCCGTGAAGCTATCCGACATCACTCCGGTTCGTGTCCAAGCTTGGAAGACAGGACGGCTGGAGCGGGGCGGGAAGGACGCATCCGCCAAGCGACACGCGATCGTGACCGTAAACAGTTTGATCCGAAATGCGAAGGCGCTGTTCGCGAAGAAGCTGATGCCGTTTCTGCGGGAGGCGGTGACGCTACCAGATCCGCTTCCGTTTGAAGGAATCACCATGGAGCGTTCACCCTCGTTGCGGTATCACAGCCGAATTGACGCGATGAAGTTGCTCGAACTGGCGGGTTTGGAACTTCGTGAGTCTGAAGTGGAGGGGTACAAAATCCTGCTCCTGGCGTTGATTTGTGGGCTTCGGGTGTCGGAAATCGACTATCTACTTTGGGGAGCTTTTGACTTCGAACACCGGATTCTTCGGGTCGAGAACTCGGCATATCATCATCTCAAGAGCGAGGACTCGGCCGGCGAGATCGACCTGACCGAGGATCTCGTTGGTTTCTTCCAAGGGTTGGCCGAGCAGGCGACCGGCGAGTTTGTAATCGAGTCCCCTGGCCGGGTCGACCGATCGATCGGATCCTATAGGTGTCAGCCACATCTCCACACGCTGCTCCAATGGCTCCGGGCCAACGGCGTCGATGCCCAGAAACCGATCCACACCTTGCGAAAAGAAGTTGGCTCGATAATTGCCAGCGAGCAGGGCATCTTCGCCGCATCTCGCTACCTAAGGCATAGCGACATCCGAATCACGTCGGCCATCTACGCGGACAAAAAGCAGGCGGTGATTCCATCGATCTCAGCGGGAATCTAGCAGGTCTCAGTTTGGCGAAGTCATCTGACTCATAACCCCTTGGTCGCGGGATCGAATCCCGCCGGGCCCATCCTCAGGTTGAGGGAGTTACACGGAAAAATATATGCGCCGAAATTTTGTCTCCGCCATTTTTTGTCTTATTGGCACGCTTTCTTGATCGAAAAAACCGCGTAGAGATTGGGCATGGATGGAAAACCACGATCCCGCTCATCTGCTTTGAAGTCATTCCCGGATGAAGAGTGGAGATTCATGTTTCCGGAAACAATTGGTGTTCCGAAACATGAAGTGAGGAGGTTGTGGGAGTACGAGCTGGCCCGCGAGGCGCTAATGGAGGAGAGAATGAGTGATGTTACGAGGGATCAATGGGTGGAGATCACTCAAGGCTACTTCCCCAACTTCCCCTACATGGAGATCGACCAGCCACTGAGAGAAGATTTCTGGAAGTCGGCGAAAGCAAGCGGTCATGGCTTCTTCCTGTGGCGGGTCTTTTCGCCCCATTCTACCGGATTTCATTGCGATTACGAATTCGCGCTCAGAGATGAAGTTAGTTATGCTGTTGAGGAAGCTGGCCGAGAAGCGGCCGCAGAAAAGGCCGCTCAGTTTCCCGACTTGAATCTTGGGGATTTTTCGGCACGGACCAACCGAAGCGAGATGGCCGCAAATAAAAAGAAAGGTGAGTTCGTCGCAGAATTGGGGAGGAAAATTTATGACTACGAAGTCTGCTTTGCGAACCTTACCATCGATCTGCGATATCAGGATCGAAACCTCATTGAAGGTTTCGAAGAGATGCTCACCGAGATCCGTAAGATCGCTGGTGACCCGACGATTGAGAATCGGGGCAAACGTGGAGAACGTTCAAAGCTAAAAGAGCTTGCAGCATCTCGCCTTCTAAGAGAATTTGGGACCGTTGAGAAAGCTGAGGCCCACCTCGATAAGAGGGGACACGAACTCCCTTACAAAGACGAAGGCTCATGGAAAAGAGCGCGCCAGCGCGTGTTGAGCGAATGCTCAGAACGCTACGGAAGGAAGTGAGCTGATAGATCCTGCGATCCTCTTTTTGACGCGGCAGGAAGAAAATATTTCTCCGTGCCCTGACCCAACGCCTGCGCCTGTCATTCTTCGGTATGACATCAGATGACAAGTCACTCTTAACTCGACAACAGCTCGCTCAACGCCTTGGCGTCTCAACACGAACCATCGCTAGATGGGAGAAGAAAGGGATCATTTAAGGTATTCGCCTTGGCAGCCGTCTCGTTCGATATGACCGCCAGGTCGTCGATCAGTTGGTTCACGAGAGCTCCACGAACTGAGCGCAATTGGCCTGTCGATGGAACCACTCCGATGCGAGCGGAATCGGAGAACTTCAGGGATCAAAGCAAACAAATGAGCGAAAAACTATCAATTCAATGGACAGATTCGACTTGGAACACCGTCCGAGGCTGCACGCAAATCAGTCCGCCTCGTAATAAGATCGACTGGATATAGCACCACTCAAACGGCACCCCAGTAACACTCAAACGACACCCCACTTTTTAAGCCAACAGTCCCTCAGTCCAGCACTTCAGAAGACCATCACTTAAACACTAATCACGGCCTGAGAGCCGAACACTGACCAGGGAAAAACCATCCCTGAGAGGACACGACAGACGCGGCGCGAGATGCGCCCGAGAAGGAGGAAACAATATGAATACTACAAATGATCGACACCATTCGATTAACCTGCGATCTCCCGTTGCGCAAAGGTGCCTACGACGAGTTCCGAAAAAATCAACGGTCCGATTGGACCTTCACTGCAAGGGGAATCCATCATTCACACGATGATTCCGAACACACCAAGCTCTTCGGCAAACACGCCCACAACGACCTCCGGGTCGGCATCGGTGCGCTGGGGAATCTCGTATGGGTTGAGGTTTCTCTTCCGCGCCTCATGGGCAGTGCCAACGGTATCCTGCTCAAGAGTCAGGCGGACTTGAGTTCTGCAATCTACAAACTGCTCCCACAGTTGCAGATGTTCACCGGACTGACGCTCTTGCAACCTGAGCAGTTCATCCTCTCTCGGGTTGACCTGGTGCTGAACCTTCCTATATCCCCGAAACGTCTCTTGCCGATCCACAAGAACGCAAGACATCCGAAGATTCGCCGGGAGACGATTTGGTATTACAACCAGGAATACGATAAGAGGCCCCATAAGCCGCCCTGCATCGAAGTCTCCTTAAACAGTGTGGTGTTCAACGGGACCATGACACGTATCTCCTTGTATAACAAAATGGCCGAAGTCTACGGCGGCAAGCGCAAGGCTGATGCCACTCCAGAGGCAACCAGCACGAGGATCGAAGCGAATCTCACCGGCAAGAAGCATATCGCCAAGCTCTTCGGGTTTAAAAACCAGGGCAAACTCCTTCTCAACCAACTGCGCTTTGACGTTTGCTACCGGGTGTTCCGGGATCTGATGCTGGAGTTCTCGGATCTTGGTCGAATGCCTATTGGCAAGCCCAAGCTCGAGACCATTATCGCTCTTCTCGCGACTCATCCGACTCCTCACCCTGCGCTTGGAGGCGTTGAGGTGCTCGATTGGTATGGCCTCTTCCACGAGAAGAAGACATTTAACGCCATGAGATGCAAAGTGGCGAAGCTCGTGCCTGCCCTTGTGGACTTCTACTGGGCCGAGCATTTGCCGGCGGACAGGCTTCCGGACGTCGTCGACATCGACGCTGATGGGGGGGAGAGCCGGTGGTCGTTCAATCAACAAAACTGCCACGCGGCTTCAGCCGCGTAAGAAGACCAATGGCGCCCCAGCGCTTCGACCCGTCGGCGGCCGACACTGCGGCGCCAGCCGCAAGGCCGCCAGGGTCAAGCTGCTGGCGCCAACTGTCGCCGATTGAAGCCATTCCACAAAAATGAGTATCCTTCCTGCCATCCTGCCATCCTGCCAATCACCCTTCATCCATTACAAAGGGACCAGGTCCCCTCTGCATCAGCGACACGGTCGGCGAACTCCGCCTTGGGTTTCATCTCCTCGACAGCCTTCCCGACAATCTGCAGACTCTCGGTCAGCGCCAGGCGATTGGACAACTCATCGGCCAGCATCCCAACAGAGCCCCCGGGGGCGGGGTGAGCGGCCGAGAGCTGTGACTGCTGGGTCTCCAATTCCCTCTTGATCAGCTCCCGTTCGCACTCGGGAAAATATCGACGGATCTCTTTCCCCTCCGCGGCGTCCTGCGTCATGCAGATGTGCTTGGCGGCCTCGATCGCGCTCCTTTATTCGTTGTCGGTCGACCACCTATGGGGTTTTCAACAACATTGTTGAAAACCCCATAGGTCTCTCCCTCGGCCCACTTCCGCAGCCGCTCCTTCGCACAGAGCCTTGTACAGCTCCCGGAGGTCAATCGCGAACGGTCCGTCTTCTTCGGAGATTTCAGTTATATTTGATCATTTTTGAACCCACCCATCCGTCCGCAGTCTTTTGAATTTTTCAGCACGTTACGGAAAATTCATAAGAGGCCTTCAGCCTCCAAAAACTCGCTTCACCGTCTGGTGAAACGAGGTGTAATCCTCGCTTTTGACGCCTCACCGTTTTGCTTCATAAGATTATGACGCAAAGAAATGCAGTCCGTGGTCAGCCGCCCTTGGGGGGGGGGGCACCAGATGGTGAAAAACCTCGTAGTCGGCCCCTTTGAACCGGAAGCTCGATTCATCATCTGGTGGTACGAGATATAGTCCCGGGTGCGCCACCACGACATTGGTTTTAAAGTCTCCTTTTGCTCGTCCAGCCGTACGAGCAAAGAGCAGTCCGTCCCTTCAACGAACGTCTCCAAGTTTTTCTCTTGTTTGAGAAAAACCTCCTGGCCCCTGCGCAAAGGCCTCGATCTGTTTGCTTCTCAACGCTGAGAAGCAATGAAACGCAGTGCTTGCGGCTGGGCCCACCCTTTGGAGGTTTTTGATAACATTATCAAAAACCACGTAACCTCGTCTTCGAGGCTTCGAGGAACTCTCTCGATGTTTGCTCCTCAAGATTGAGGAGCAAAATGTAGCCTCGTTTTTTCATCATTGGCTCTCAAGAGTGGTAAGAGATTCGCCGACTGGTCGAAGATACGGACTTTATTGTTTTGCTCGCCAGTCTGTGCGGCACCCGAGATCAATCTGGAACCCCACCCTTTTTTTTTGCAGGGTTAGCGTCAATATATTGGCAAATTGGCAGGCAATAGACGAATATATCCATCTGATGCCGCAACGGCTCTGAATTCATCAAGATTCAACTCAACTACAAGCCTTCCTGCTGCTGATGACGAGATCTCAAGAGACGGCCACTGAACAATCTGAAATTGAACCTGATTGGGAGGCTTTTGGCCCTACTATTCGCTTTTTGTCAGGGGCCCTGGGAATTCGTCCCGAACTTGGATTGCTGTACCTGACTTCAGTGGGTGGTGGTGTCAGCGGCAACGGTGTGGAAAACTTTCTGGATTTTTTGATGCCGAGTGGGGTCTAGGAGGTCGGCAGCCCAACGCTGAGAAGACGGAATCTACAGGCTTCGAATCAGTCTCGAAAAGAGTCGGAATCA
>JBLHKS010000011.1:0-73499 GCA_047620505.1 Verrucomicrobiales bacterium
TTTCGAGACTGATTCGAAGCCTGTAGATTCCGTCTTCTCAGCGTTGGGCTGCCGACCTCCTAGACCCCACTCGGCATCAAAAAATCCAGAAAGTTTTCCACACCGTTGGCGGATCAGCGTGAGGGTGATCCGGTAGCGATTGTCGCCCAGGGCTTCCTGCCGAATCTTCAATCTAGCCTTCATGGGAATCAGCCTGGACGAGCTTAGCGTGGGCCGCCAAGGGTTTCTCGGGCTGAGGAAAAGAGTCAATCGCGATTCGAGGCCGTTCGCCAATTGGCTTGCTAGTCGACGCCTGATTTCAGATACTCTCGTCAGCGATGAAAACCCTGTTCACACTTCTCACGACGCTCGCGCTTGCCGCCAGCGCCGTCGGCGATCCCGCCGAACTCGCCCAGCAGCTGCTGGAACGCTCTGAAATGAATCGCGGCCTCTGCGCCGTCATCGGAGGCGATCCTGCTCTGCCTCTCGAACTCGCCAAAGCCAGCGAATTGCTCGTGCATTTCCGCGATCCCGATCTCGCCAAGGTGACCGCTCTCCGCGCCGCCGCCAACGAAGCCGGGCTCGACATTCAGCGACTCGCGGCCGAGGGTGCCAATTTCAAATTCGGCAAGGTCTCAGCGTTCGAGACGAGTTTTGGCGATGCTCAGGGCTTCGAGCCGCTCAGCCTGGTTACCAGGATATTCGCCGAGCCACGCCGCAGTATTTTCTGACAGCGATGAATCCGAAGAACGGTGCCCAGATTTTCCAGGTCGAAATCCCAGCCGAACCGTTGCCAGGTGGGCTGATCGTCGATCGCGACGGGCGAATTTTGGTGAGCTTGCTAGAGGGCGGGCTGGCGTGTTTTGAAGGGCCAGCGAGCTGAACGTTTTTCCCGCCCCGGGCGTTGAAAATCAGACTCGGGCGTGGAGAGTTCGCGATCTTGGATTCTCCGTTTACCGCTCCAATTATTCTATCTCTGGCGATTTTTTCTCTTGGAATCGGCGGTTCGGAAGCTTGGAGCCAGGGGGTTGAGGAAAAACCGATTACAGAGGCGGATCGCGAGCACTGGGCTTTCACGCCGCTCGTGCGCCCCGAGGTTCCGGTCTTAAGTGGCGATGCCGCCGGCCGTGCCCGAAATGAGATCGACCATTTCGTGTTGAAGGAACTGGAGGCCGCAGGGCTGACGCTGTCGCCGGAGGCGGATCCGGCTACGCTGATTCGGCGGGTGACTTTCGACCTGACGGGACTGCCTCCGAAGCCCGAGGACGCCCGTGCGTTCGAGCTGTTTCCGACAGACGATCGCTACGCGGCTTACGTCCAGCAGCTGCTGGACTCGCCGGCTTATGGTGAGCGTTGGGCTCAGCATTGGTTGGACCTCGCGCGCTTCGCCGAGACGGACGGTTTTGAGCACGATAACACTCGGCCGGATGCGTGGCGGTATCGAGACTGGGTGATCGAGGCGCTGAATCGCGACTTGCCGTATGATGAATTCGTTCGGCTTCAGATTGCGGGCGATGAGCTTCGGCCGGATGAAAAATCGGCGGCGTTGGGGACGGGGTTTTTGTTAGCCGGGCCGGATATGCCGGACATCAATTCGCAGGATGAACGGCGGCACACGAAGTTGAACGAAATCACCTCGACGGTGGGCTCGGTTTTCCTCGGGCTAACGATGCAGTGCGCGCAGTGTCACGATCATCTCTATGATCCGATCAGTCAGGCTGATTTTTATCGGCTACGCGGATTCTTTGATAACGCGGTTCATCCGAAGTCGGGAAAAAGCCTCGGCCACGTGATCCGTGAGCCCAGTGCGCGCCCTCCGGTTAGTTTCGTTTATCTTCGTGGCGACTACCGTTCGCCAGGGCCGGAGATCGGCCCGTGGTTTCCGCGCATTGCCAATCCTGCCAAGCACAAGCCGACGCCGTTGCTGGAAACCGCCCAGGGAAACACGACCGGTCGGCGTGCTGATTTTGCGAAGTGGCTGACGCGCGAGGACAACGCGCTTTTCCTTCGCGTGAGCGTGAATCGACTCTGGCAGCATCATTTTGTGCAGCCGTTAGTTGGGACGCCGAACGATTTCGGGCGTCAGGGCGATGAGCCGTTGAACCAGCAGCTGCTGGACTGGCTTGCGGCTGAGCTTCCGCGTCAGAATTGGAGTTTGAAGGCGATGCACAAGATGATGGTGACTTCCACGGTTTATCGGCAGTCGAGTTTGAAGATCAACCCTGCCGACCCTGACAACCGGCTTATGAGCAGGATGAATCGACGCCGTTTGACGGGTGAGGCGTTGCGGGATTCGATGCTTGCGATCGGCGAGCGGCTTAGCGCGAAAGCAGGTGGCGAGAGTGTTCATCTCCCCTTGCCTGCCGAGGTGAAAATCACGCTTCTCAAGAAGCACATCAAAGAAACCGAAGACGAGGCTGAGCACGATCGACGCAGCATTTACGCGTTTGCTCGCCGGAATTTGCGCCATCCGATGTTCGACGTTTACGATCGGCCCGACGCGTTGCAGAGCTGCGCGCGCAGGAGCGAGTCGACGACTTCAACGCAGTCGCTAACGCAGTTGAATTCGGAGTTTTCGCGCGAGATGGCGACCGAGTTGGCGACAGCGATTGTCGAAGCCGTTGGCGCGGATCCGAGCGCCTGGGTCGACACGGCAGTCTGGCGAGTTTTCGGTCGAGCGCCGACGGAAGCGGAATACGAACTGGCTTACGCCTGGCTTCGAGAGCAAGTCGGCGAGAATCGAGATTCGCCGATTGCGCTCGCGGATTTCTGCTTGGCGCTGTTCAACTCAAACGCGTTCCTCTACGTGGATTGAGATGCCGCATATTGCAGTTCTGAAATGCGCGCTCTAAACGCGTCAGCCAGGTTTGCTGAATGCCGGAGCGCGAGAGCCTCACATTTTTCCCAGACATCGGGTCGATCCTCGGGAATTGCATCGGCGATGTATGAGTCGGGCCAGCGCTCTTCTTCAGCCCTGCCTTGGTTTTTTTGGATCAGAGCCTCAAAAAACGAATCGGCCTTCAGATGCTCACACTGAAACAATTTGGCCACGAGTTCCGGATCTGGCTCCCGGGTGCACTCTGACTCCAGCCAGCTTTTGAGTTCTTCATGTCCCGGCCGTGCCAATGCGAAAATGGTTTCGCGCTCCTTCGCCTTCAAGGAAATATCGAGCCACCGCAGAGACCACGGAACAGGTGTGCCACCAAGTGGTCTTCCGACGCCGTCAATCGTCCAGTTCGGATCGGAGTCTTCTACGAAAATCGGACGGCAGAGGTGTCCGAGAATATCTACCGGGGTTTCTGTCAGGGCATCCGGGTTCAGATCACTAAAGTAAGGTGAAAACAACTCGAATGTTTCCTCGGGATTGAGGCGGGAATCGAGAAGCATCAACACCGCGGAGGCTCCGTAGCCCTCGAACCGGCCGCAGTTCCGCCGGAAGCACTCAATAGTCGCTGAGTCATTGATTGAATGAGCGGCCCGCACGGTCTGAAAAATAATCGTACTGTTTTGCATGACTGGGGCAAGCCGGGCGAACTCGCGAACGAGCACACAAGCCGGCTCCTCGGTCCAGCCGGTGATCATGGTCAGCAGATCCACCAACTCGTCGTAAATTGCTTGATCATGCTTGCCGGATTCGATTCTGGCCAGCAACTGCTGACTTCTCTTGAAAACCCAGGCACGCAGTTCGGCGGAATCCGCCTTGTCCAGAAACATCATTGCCTTCAGCTGGCACTCGCTGGGACCCGACCGGCAAACCTCCCAACAAACTTCACAGGCAGCGTTACGATCAATCGCGATCATCGCATTGAGTCTTCGCTCATTTACCCTGCCTCCCTGTAAATCGAATTCCTGCTTAACACGTTCAAACGCCGTCGGGCCGAAGAGCGAGATCACATGCTCCGCGACGAAGTCGCCCAATTCCTCATATTCGTCGTTGAGCGCAGCGAGCACGGGCTCGAAAAGTTCGGGCTCGTTTTCGAAAAGGCCCGCTTCGAAGGCCGTCTTGACCACTTTCAAACGCCGCTTTCCAGAAGTAGTCAGGGCTTTGACTACGCGGGCAAGTTCGGATTCGCTGACTTTCGAAGGCATATTGCCAAGCAAGCAGCGCCGGTAGCCGGATTTCAATGATAAATTGCTGGACGCCCGTGGCCCAGCCACCTCAGCTGAGGAATGAAGTCTCTCCTCGCGGCCTTTGTAATGCTCCTCGCGGCCACAGCTGTTGCGGCTGTTGACGACGAGCCTCCGAACATTCTCTTTATCTACGCCGACGATCAGTCGCATCGAACGGTCGGCTGTTATCCGGAGTCTTTTGACTGGGTTCGCACGCCAGCGATCGACTCACTCGCGGAAAACGGCGTCCGTTTTGCCAATGCCTACATCGGGACTTGGTGCATGCCGTCGCGAGCAACGCTCTTAACCGGGCATCATCAATTTGGCGTCGAGTCGATGCGAATGGAAGGCGCGTATCCGGGGAGCGAGTACGACCCTGACAAGTGTCCATTCTGGCCCAAGCACTTTCGCGAAAACGGTTATCAGACGGCGCACATCGGCAAGTGGCACACGGGCACGGACACCGGGATGGGACGCGATTGGGATTATCAAATCGTCTGGAACCGACCGAAGCATCCGAGCAATTCCGGCAATTATTATAAAAGCCAGATGATCACGTTTAACGACGGCGAAACGAAGCGTGTCGAAGGCTACACGACCGACAACTACACCAAGTGGGCGTTGGAATACATCAACGGCGAGAATGGCAGAGAAGAAGGCAAGCCGTGGTATTTGTGGCTTTGTTATGGCGCGGTTCACGGTCCGTTCACGCCGGCACCGAGGCATGTCAGAAATTACGCCGAAGCTGAGATTCCCGTGCCGGAAGATATTTTCGGACCGCGCCCCGGCAAGCCGGATTGGATGCAGACGAAGACAGCGTTCAAGAAGAACGCGGATGGCGAGATCATGACGGGCAACAAGACGTTTGCGAATGCGGTTCGGCAGTACCACGAAGGCATGTTGGCGATCGACGAAGGCGTCGAGCAGCTGGTAGTGGCGCTCAAAGAAAGCGGGCAGCACGAGAACACGTTAATCGTCTACACGGCGGATCAAGGGTTCGCCTGGGGACAGCACGGGTTTCGGTCGAAGGTGGCTGGTTATGACGCTACGATTCGCGCACCACTGATCGTTTCGATGCCGAGCCGGCTTCCGAGTGGGAAAGTTTGCGAAACGCCGGTTGGCGGCGTTGATCTGGTTCCGACCTTTTACAACTTCGCGGGTCTTGAGGCACCTCGGGGCTTTCACGGCAACGATCTGACGCCGCTATTGGAAAACCCGGCTGCCGAATGGCCGCATCCCGTTCTGCTCGCCAACACCTGGCGTGAGTACGGATCAAACACGGCGGAGATCCCCGAGGATGGAGGATTTCGTAACGGACAGCCGTGGTACGTGATGGTTCGACAAGGTCAGTTTAAATATATTCAGTCATTGGTTGAGGGCGAGCAGGACGAATTCTACGACCTGAGCAAAGAACCTGACGAACTCACAAATCTGGCGACGAATCCGGAGTACACGGATCGAATTGCGCAATATCGAGAAGCGATGAAGGCTGAGTTGAAGCGTACAGCAGCACCTTTTGCCGGCGCGCTTCCGACTGTTCGCCGATAACCTGTTTGATGATCAGTTTAAGAGCGCCTTCAGGAACGCAGTAATAAATGGATACGCTAACCCGGTAATTCCGATCAAATAGAAGATCCAGACCCACCCCCAGATCTCCATCCAGTGCTTTAAGAGAAAGCGAGGCTCGGCTGAAGGGGAAAAGTAGACTTTTACACTTTGGCCGATTTTGAAGGAAGCGGGATCTGAACCCGTGGTGGCCTGAAAACTTACGCTGGATCCGCCCGGAAGCGACGCCACTAACATTGGGAAAACCAGCCCGTCCGAGTCTTCCACGAGCTTTGTAACTTTCGCGTCGATCAGAATGGCATTGCGCAAATGAGCCGAGCGCGATCGATGCGCGCGAAGCGCGACGATCAAGAATATGAGCCCACCCGTCAGTTGTAGACCGACAAGTCATGGGCTCTCGAGAGTTTCAAAGAAGCTACTCAGCATCAATTATCTACTAGCACTTGATAGCGGTACTTGATGAATTTTTCTTCTCCTGGCTTCAATTCGATCCGCCATTTCAGCTCGTTACGCTTGTTGATTGAGTAGACACCGACCTCCAGCAGCTGCTGATCCGGGTCGTCTTCAGATTCGAGCAACTCGCCGGAGAATTGCCGCTTGATCGCGAGAGTTGCTGGTTTGCCGCGGTGGTTTTTCATCGTCAACTCGCCTTGAACCTGGACTTTGTAATAATCGTTGCCCGCGATCCTGAGATTCTCGCGCGTGTCCGGGATTTCGTGCTCGGTCGTGCGCGTTGCGACGCTCAGGGCTTTGGTGATCCGGATTGAGGTCTCGGAACCAGGATTGGTCCAGGTAGAGGTCTGCTGGCCCTGGAATTTTCCGTCGTGGACGAGCATCGCGGGCGCCGTGGTCATGGGAAAGTCGAACGGGTTCGCGAAAACGATCGCGTCCCAGGCGGAATCGTCGAATTTTTCCGGATTCTGTTGGCGCTGGTAATCTTCGATGTAGCGGCCGTTCGGCGCGCGGGTGTCGGGGATGTTCCACTCGACTACGCGCTCGTACTCCGCTTTTCCGTCGGCGACATCGAGCGCAAGGGACTCGCCTGGCGCGAGCGAATGTCGGCCGATGTTCTGGTAGTGAAGATCAACGCTTTCGCCTTCGTCTGCCGGGCCTAACGCGGCTCCGGCGCCGACCTGAGGAGCGACGCGGTTGAACGCGATCTGCTGCGAGAGGACGCCGTTGCTCAAGGCGTTGCCGCCTCCATTTGAGGCCGCGCCAGCGAGTTGCTGGAAGAAGTTCGTCCAGGTTTGCCGCGCCGACATCGGCGAATCGACGCCGCCAAACCGAACGCTCGGAAATCCGGAAATCAGACGGATTTCGACGTCCCGCAGATCAGCGAGTTCGTTCCGAATCACGGTTTTTTGTGCGATTGTCAGGATCTCCTCATCGCTGATGTCGATTCGATAACTCGGTGCCCAGGACATGCCCTTGGTCAGGTACTCGACGTGGACTTCGCCAGCTTCTGCAGATTCGAGAAGGAGCACCGGGCGCTCGCGCTTGATCGCGGGAAGCTCGCCGAATTCGACTCGTTCGATCTTGTCCGGCTGGAGAGTGACGATTTTTCCGTCCTCAGTTTTGATGAATGTCAGGGACGGCTCGGCCTGTGTCGAAGTGTCTTCTCGACCGCCGTACCAGCCCCATCGATTTCCGTTCGTGGTCGCGTAGTCGCGGTTCCATTTCTTGCGTTGCTCGGGTGTCTGCCCGAGAACCTCGCCCGTAATCGTGTCGTCCTTGAGATGAACGGTGACCGTTTTTCCGGCGAGGTTTTGTAGTAGCTCGACCTTGGAAACGGTCGCGAGCGGCGCGGCGATGTCCTGAAGCGCGAGGCGAGCGGTGACGTCGTTTTCGCTCAGGACCCAGAACGTGCCGTGGACCGGATCAGGCAGGGCTGAGATCTCGAGTTTGCCCGATTTCGGGATTTCATCGATCACGCGGACGACAGCAAGGCCGTTTTTGAAGAGGCCGATCGAGTCGACTTGGGCAGAGTCCTCAGCTTGAGCCCAACAGCATCTGCTGGCGGCGAGGAAAAGGGACAGAGTGGAAATGATCCGTTTCATGGCCGCCAACTTAGCAGAAACGAATCTCAGTGTGTCAGGCCTTTGTAAAATTGCCGCGAGCTCCGATATCAGAGGTTCGCTCGAACGATTTCTTCCCATTCTGCGGGAATTTCGGCTTGGTCGCGGCGAGCGGATTTTCCGGCTTTCGAATACCAGTAGCCGGCGTTTCCGATGTCGCCTTCGATCAGATGAAGATGAGCGTGAATCCAGGAACCCATCGAGGAATGGATGTCGTTAACGACTTCGTGGGCGTCATCCCAACGATCTTTTTTCGTTAGCCAGAGAGCTTTGAGTTCGTTGCTCAGGTCAGCTGACGGGGCGTCGTTTTCGGCGACGGAGGCGGCAAATTCTTCAAAAGTCATCACGCGAAGAAAGTGGACGGTCCCGTTCCGAGGTCAATCTCATTTGGGTTCTTGAATCGCTTCAGCGTAACAGTTTTCCATGGCCGCGACCTGCCTCCTGGCGTCGAATTTTTCCACGACGGACGCCCTCGCCTGCCGCGACAAACTCGCCAAAAGATCCGCGTCGCCCAGCAGCTGCTGGATCGCTTCTCCCAGCTCGCGTGGTAATTTTTCGGGAACGAGCAAGCCGTCCACACCGCTCTCAACCGCTTCAGGGATCCCGCCATGTTGGGTCGCGATCACCGGCAGGCCAGCGGCCATCGCTTCGAGCATCGAATTCGGCACGCCTTCCTGATCGCTCGATTCGGTTAGCTCACTGGGATGCAGAAACGCGTGCGCCTTCGCGAATTCCGCTCGCAGCTGATCCTGATCGAGCCAGCCAAGCAGCTCGACGTTTTCAGTTAGGCCGGCTTGTTCGGCTGCGGCACGAATTTCGTCATCCTGAGGTCCTGTGCCGCAAAGCAGGTATTTCAATTTCGGCCAACGCTCGCAAACCGGCTTGAGCGCTTCGATCGCCGTCAGGATTCCTTTTTTCGGGATCAACCGGCAAGCCTGAATCAACCGCCAGGCACCATCCTCTGGTGCCGACCGAACCTCGGCCTCGATGCCATCCAGCGGGATAGGCGTTCGGTTGAGCCTGAGTTTTTCGCGATCAACTCCGAGCGAGGCGAGCTCGTCCAGCAGACTCTGACTTCGCGCGAGAACGAGTTTTGCCCGATCGAGAACCGCCTCGAAATCCTCATTTCGATCGCCCTTCGCGAAGTGCGCCACGTCGACGCCGTGAAATGAAACGATGAACGGGATCTCCGTTTTGAGGAGGATATTTTTGTAGGTGACCGCCTTGTGGCCGTAATAAATGTGGATCAGATCCGGCTTGTGCACGGCGAGCCGCGGAAGGAGGTCGAACGGGTAGTACGGTTTGACGTCCTTCTCGATCCGAAACGGCGGCGGCCACTTTTTGACAATGTGTTTGAACCAGAGTCGAAGCAAAAAATTGCCGCGCGGTTTGGGCCGGAGCAGTTTTGTGAGGACCTCGATCGGCTCGAACGGAAACTGCTCGGCGTTGAGCTGCTGCTCGGTGAAGACGATCGTGCGGAAGCGCTTCAAGCCGGTGACCTGGCGGTAAATCGACTGCATTTCCGGCTTGAGAAACGTGCCGCAGACGCTGGCGACGAGCGGTTTGGGGCTGGAGTCGGATTCGGGCATGTCCGCGCCCTGGTTACAGCAGATTAAGCC
Source organism: Verrucomicrobiales bacterium (assembly GCA_047620505.1). Lineage (GTDB taxonomy): Bacteria > Verrucomicrobiota > Verrucomicrobiia > Verrucomicrobiales > DEV007 > JBLHKS01. The sequence continues at coordinate 9,350 of JBLHKS010000011.1, forward strand.
GTGTGAAAACGAATTTTGCGCGGGTTGAACGAACCTCCCGCCGGTTTGCGTGATTTCGAAGATTGAACGAGGCACGTGCCTCGCTGGTCATCGATTTGCGTTCATGAAACCGACTTTTTATCTCCTTTTCGCCCTGCTCCTCCTCCCAGCAGCTGCTGACGCAGCCCGGCTGACCTGGCTCGAGCAGATCCCTCTCGAATCGTATGAAAAAATGCGCGAAACCGAGCGCTATCAGCTCGGGATCGCTGAAAAATATTACATTAAAGAGGAGTACAAAGTCGCGCTCGATGAGTATGAGAAGTTCCTGACCCTTTACGAATCCAGCACTGGCGCGCCTTACGCTCAGCTGATGTGGAGCCACTGCGAGGCAAAATTGAGACGGGTGAACACGGCAATTCGGGAAGGTTTTCAGTCTGTTATCGATTATTGGCCGAATTCGAGAGAGGCCGTGCTTGCCGCTTACTTGATTGGTCATTCGTATCAGGAAATCGGTGAGGTCGAAAAGGCGAAAGTCGCGTACGGGAAGCTGATGGAGACCTACCCAAAGGACCACGTCACGGTTCTCGCAAAAGTGAAGCTCTTGGAGATGGCGACGGTTGCGCAGAAGGAGGAAGATCGCCTGGAGCTGCTTGAGGAGCTGACCTACAACACGCCGAGGACCGAAGAATCGATTCCGCACTGTGAGCGAGCTTCGATGGAGTTGGCGACGTTTTATTTTTACGCCGCAGACTGGCCGAATGGGTTGAAGGCGCTGGAATCCAGCTTCGTGGAAGCGAAATTGGGCGAGGAAATTTACGATCAGATAAATGCGCCGATCAGAACGCTAAATGGCACGGAAGAAGATCAGCCGAAAGCCAAAGATCTGGCGGACAAGGCGATTGCTTTTATTGAAGCGCAAATCCCGGTCGACATGGCCGAGGATGCTAACAAAGCCCTCGCCCGAGATCGTCTGAACCGGATGGCCGGGCTTTACCAAGCGATCGCCGACAACAAAGCCGTGATCGCGACTTACGAGCGGACCGGCAAGCTAATCGGGATCGATGACGCTTTGTTAGGCCAGATCGCAGGCTTCTACAAAGGAATCACCGAGCGCGACAAAGCTCGGGAAACTTATCGCCGATTCGAGAACCAGATCGAAGCCGAACGGAATCTCGTTTACATGCTTCGCGAGGAAAAAAAGATGGATGAGGCGATCACTGGTTATCGTGGGCTGGTCGAACAGGACCCGGATCGAATAGACGAGTATCTCTGGGCAATCGCGGAATGCTACGAAGGAAAAAGCGATTGGAAAAATGCGATCCAGACATTTCGACAGTGTGATCGCTACCCGGCTAATTATTTCCGGATGGCGCAGTGTCATCGACGGATGAAGGAGTGGCCCCAAGCGATCCAACTTTATGGTCAGGCCAAAGCGCACGAGGGCTCTGGGCCGGAGGCGCTCATCCAGATCGGCCTAACCTATGAAGACGCCGGCCAGAAGGAAAACGCGATCAAAACGCTCCAGCTGACCTGCCGAACGTATCCGAAAACTTCACAGGCGAGCCGAGCTCACGCGCATCTTCAAACGAAGTATGACATCACCGTGACTCTCGGTGGGGCGAAGGACGAGTAGCAGATTTCGTAGTCCCGAGTCTCCGCACTCGGGCGCGGCCACAGCCGCGATCTTTTGCACGGGCTTCGTGGCGGGTGCGGAGACCCTTATCTACTAAATCAGGCGATGATGTCGTGGAGCACGTGTCCGTGAACGTCGGTCAGGCGGACATCGCGGCCAGCATATCGATAGGTCAGGTCTTCGTGATTGAGCCCTGACTGATGCAGAACGGTGGCCCAGAGATCGTAAATCGTCGCCTTTTTGTCGACGACGTGGTAGCCGAATTCGTCGGTGGCTCCGTAGGCCGTGCCGCCCTTGATTCCGCCACCACACATCCAGACGCTGAAGCCGTAGGGGTTGTGATCGCGGCCGTTTGAGCCTTGAGAAAACGGCGTCCTGCCAAACTCGCCGGTAAAAATAATCAGCGTTTCGTCAAGCAGGCCGAGCGTCTTCAAATCGTGGATCAGCGCGCCGATCGGCTGATCAACCTGGTTCGCCATCGCGCCGTGTCCTTTTTCCAGATCGCCATGCTGGTCCCACGGATTCGCCGCGCCGCCCGCGCCAATTCCTTCGGTCAAACACGACAGCTCGATGAAGCGCACGCCCTGCTGAACGAGTCGCCGCGCGAGCAGCGCCTGACGCGCGTAAGCCGCTTTCTTCGGATGCGGATCGTCGAGGCCGTACATCTTTTTCGTCGCTTCGCTTTCACGACTGATGTCGCAAATTTCCGGAACGGCGTTCTGCATGTTGAACGCCGTTTCGTAGTTCTTGATCGCCGCTTCGACCTCGGCGTCCGCGCCAGCAGCTGCTGCGAAGTCGCGATCGATTTGATTCACAAAATCCAGCCGCGAGCGCTGGATCTGACCCGCCTGGCTTGGCTGAATGTCAGGCACCGCAGGCGTCTTGTCCGCCTGGATGATCGAGGCCTGATGTTGCGCCGGCAAAAAGCCGCTCGAGAAAAGCCCGACCCCACCGTGAGGCGGAACCGCGCCTCCGCTCTGGAGAACAACGTAGCTCGGCAAATTTTCGTTCGCCGAACCTAAGCCATGACTGATCCAGGCCCCCGCGCTCGGATGCCCGAGGAACGGAAACCCAGAGTGGACGAAAAAATTCCCCTGCGCGTGTTCGTTAACCGGCGAAGTCATCGAGCGAATTACCGCGATGTCGTCAGCGTGTTTCGCGACGTTGGAAAAGATACTGCTGAACTCGAGCCCGCTCTCACCGTAGTGATCAAATTCGAACGGACTAGGCATGACCTGCCCGTTGTTGTTGAACTGCGTCCGCTCGACTTTCACCGGCATTGGCTTGCCCGCGAGTTCCTTGAGCTTCGGTTTCGGGTCAAACGTATCGACCTGCGACACGCCGCCTGACATGTAGCAGAGAATCACGTTTTTCGCCTTCGCTGTTGGAGCCGATGCACCCTGCATCAGCCCTGACAAAGCCATCAGGCCGAAGCCGCTTGAGGCTTTCGCGAGCGCGGCACGGCGGGAAATTTGAGTTGGGTCAGCGAACATAAATGAACTCCTTGAGGTTGAGAATTGAATGAGCGAGATCGTTCCAGACCTGATCTTCGCCCGCGGGTTTGCCAAGCTTCTCGCGTTCGGCTTTCAAAGCGTCGACTTCAGAATCGATCTCGGAGAGACGCACTTTTTGTTGTTCGGTCAGGGCCGCCAGAACCTGGCGCTGCGAGACAAAAACGCCGGTCGCGCCGGTCGCGCCAGCCGCAGCTGCGATTTCATCCGGTTCAAGCGCGCGATCGTAAAGTTTCGCCTCAAAAATCCGCCCGTTCAGCGTTCGACCTCCGCCGGGCCCGGTTCCATGCCGGATTCCAAACGCGACCTGCGTGTTGCTCCCCGCATACGTCTGGAGACCGGATTTCCGGATCGGTTTTCCATACGGCTGACCATTCCGGTATCCGCGAATCGTCCCGTCCTTGTCGTAGGCGATCGTGATTCGGACAGGCGCGTCGGCAGCCTCGGTCTCGTCGGTTGCCTGGAAATCTTCGGTGCGCCGAAATCCGTTGCTGCCCGGCATCCATCGTTTCGCCCGGCGTTCGGAAAAGACGATCGAATCGAAGGTCACTCCGTCAACGGTTTGAACGGTGATCGCGCCGCCCGCGCGCTGATTCAAATCGTTGAGCTGAACGAGAACCTCCAACGTCTTGGTTTTCAGCTCCTTGCCGATCGGCGTGGTCACGACCATCCCTTTTCCGTCGACAACCAGCGTCCCATCCTCGATGCGCGCGGTCCCTATCGCTTTTCCGTGAAGGCTGCCGATCTGGTCCTCAAGACCGTCCTCGAAATCCCAAAATGCGAACGGCGTTGGGCCAGCAGCTGCTGGCTTGTCGTCCTTTTCCGCCGCCGCTTCGGCTTCCGCGAGCAAGCGCGATCGAATTGGATCGATGATCGAATTCTCTTCACTTCCCAGCTGTCCGATTGCCGCGCCGACCCTCGCCTGTTCAGTTTGAACCGAGCCGTAGCGCTTTCTCAGGTCCTCAAGCAGATCAAGTGCGCCTTCGTTTTCGGATTCGCTCGGTTGTCTCCCCAACGCAGTCAGCCACAGGCGCTCGATCCTCGCGTCGTCGTCGGTTTCCGTTTTCACGCGGGCTGCGAACCGGTTCGCGGCGCTGACTACGAAGTTGTTGTTCATCATCGTCAACGATTGCGCTGGCACGTTCGTCACGGGTCGTGAGCCGGTCGCGGAAAACGGCTCGGGCGCGCCGAACGTCGTCAGAAACGGGTCAAGCCGATTGCGAATCACCTCGACGTAAACCGAGCGGCGATTCGAGCCACCGTTTGTCGGCGGACCGTAAACATCTGGGCTGAGATTTCCTGACACGGCCAGAATCGAGTCGCGAATCGCTTCCGCTTCGAGGCGGCGAACGCTGAAATGAGACAGCAGCCGGTTCTCCGGATCTTTCGTTCCGACGAGCTCGCCTGGTTGGCTCGATTGCCGCCAGGTTTCGCTGGTCACGATGAAACGGATCAGTTCTTTAATCGACCAACCGTCCTCAGCCACGAAGCGCGTCGCGAGGTGATCGAGCAGCTCCGGGTGACTCGGCGCTTCGCCAAGCCGACCCAAATTATCCGGCGTCGAGACGAGCCCGGTTCCGAAAAGGTGATTCCAGATTCGATTGACGATCACGCGGCGAGTGAACGGGTTGTCGTCGCGCAGCAGGTCGTCGGCGAGTTCAAGTCGGCCGCTCAGATTCGTTTCGTACGGAGTCGAATCGATCGCGTCGAGAAATCGGCGAGGGACGTCGGCGAGCGGTTTTTTGTGATCGCCGCGATCGAACAGCGGCTGGTCGTGGGCTTCCCATTCGGCCAGTGTCGGGATGCGCGTTGCGATCGGAATTCCCGCTTCGAGCCGGCGATACTCTTCGATCAGAGCCTTAGCTGAGCCGAGCTTGTTCGGCAGAATTCCGGCGTCGAGCCAGTGCGCGAGCAACTCCGCTTGTGGGTCTGTCAGGGTTCCATTTTTCCAAGCCGCAATCGACTCGTTCAGCACTTTCAACTGGAGTTCGTTGAGCGCTTCGATCGAATCTGGCGATTCAGCAGCTGCCGCTTCGAGAATCGGGTCGAGATGTGGCTTCCGATTTTCGACCGGCGTCGTCTCGCCGCTTTTGATCAAGACCGCCTCGCGAATTCCAAACCACGACCCTCGACCGTCGCCCTTCGTCAGCAGCGGCGCGTCTTTGCCGGTCGTCAGCTCGATGTGGATCGAATCGCCGTCCCAGTAATTCAGGTTAAACTTTTGCCAACGCCAGCCGCGATTTTTTTCGTCGATTTTCAGAGTTGTGACGGGAAAAACGGTTCCGTTCCTTGGGTAGTTCTGAACGACGTAACGGACGGCCGAATCGCCGTTGCCGAGCACGCGAACCCAGAGATCGCTTTCGCCCTCAGCCTCGAAATCTGGCGAAGCGAATCGCATGCCGTGCTTCGCGGACAGCGGATGCGAAAACACACCGGCTGGATAAATCCCGATCAACGCCTGATCGCCTTCGGTCGCGATCGCGAACTCGCCCGCTTTGGAGGGTTCGTCAGGGCCGCCGAACCACTCGGCTGCGTCTTCGGGATCGGCGAGATCCCAGTGCTGCGCGAACTTCTGCGGTTCCTGCGCTTCGCGGTCTTTCCAGGCTCGGAAATGACCGGGAATCTCCTTCAACTTGATGAGCTGCTCGCCAATTTCCGGTGCCGCGGCGAGCCAGTCTTTCGCGATCGCTTCACGGATTTTCGGCTTGAGCGCGGCGAGCTCAGCCCGATTTTTGTCGAGCGCTTCCGGCAAATCGATCGGCGATCGGCCGGGCCGAGTGGAGCCGAAAATTCCGAACAACGCGTAGTAGTCGGCCTGGCTGATCGCATCGAATTTGTGATCGTGACAGCGGGCGCAGCTCACGGTCAGGCCGAGGAACGCCTTCGAGAAAACGTTGATCTGATCATCGACGAATCGGACTTTTTCGTCGAGCGCGTCGGTCGGCGCGAAGCCGTGAAAAACCATCCGCCAGTGAGCCGTCGCGATGAGCGATTCGTTGATTCCAAGCTCTTCGTTGATCCTCGGATTCTCTAACAGATCGCCAGCGACGTGCTCGCGAACCAGCTGGTCGAACGGCACGTCCGCGTTGAGCGAGCGAATGAGGTAGTCTCGATAAAGCCAAGCGTTTTCGATCCGCGGATCGCCTTCAGAACCGTGCGATTCGGCGTAACGAATCCAGTCCATCCAGTGTCGAGCCCAGCGTTCGCCAAATTGCTCGCTGGCCAGCAGCTGCTCGACGAGCGCCTCGACGTTCGCGCCGGAATTCAGGAATTCGTCGATCTGCTCCGGCGTTGGCGGCAGGCCGATCAGCGCGAAATAAATCCGGCGAGCGAGCGTTCGCGACTCAGCGGGTTCGGACGGCTCGAGACCAGCCGCAGCGAGTTTCGCGCGAATGAAACGATCGACCGGATGACCGGATTCGCCGGGAATTTCCGGATTCGCGATCGGCTGAAAACTCCACCATGCCTTTCGGCGCTCAAGCACGGCCGGCCAGGCTGTGTCCACTGCCAACTCGGTTTCGGTCGGCGGATTGTCGCGTGGATCCGGTGCGCCCATCGCGATCCATTTTTCGAAATCCGCGACGATCGCAGCATCGAGCATCACCCCCGCTTTCGGCATCGTGAGATCGTTTTCATGCCGAATCGCCTCCATCAAAATGCTCTCCTCCGGCTTGCCCGGCACGACAGCGGGCCCGAGGTCGCCGCCCTTGAGCAAACCGTCTCGATGATCGAGGACGAGGCCGGATTTCCGCTTCCCAGTCGAGCTGTGACACTCGTAACAGTCCTGAGCCAGGACCGGACGAATGCGCGATTCAAAAAACTCGATCTGCTCGGCTGTCGGAGCCGCGAGAAGCAGACTCGGCAGAAAAAGCAGGCCAGATGTTGCGAGAATTTTCATGGGTTTGTCAGTTCAAAAGTCGTTCGCGGATTTTTGCGGCTGCGGCGATGCATTTCCGCCCGAGCGGCTCAAATTCGTCCTCCCGAAGTCGAAAAATGGGAGCCATCACCGTCACGGCAGCAACCGGGATTTCGTATTCGTTTAAAATCGGCGCGGCGACGCAGTGGATCCCTTCGAGACCCTCGGCGCGGTCGATCGCAAAGCCGCGAGCCCGCGCCCCGAGCAGATCTGCCAGCAGCTGCTCGCGAGTCGCCCGCGTGGTCGGCGTGTAGCGCTTGAGCGGGGCGGCGGCGATCCAGGTTTCCAGCTCCGGCTCCGGCATCCACGCGAGAATCGCCTTGCCCGGCGCGCAGGAATGCATCGGCACGCGCAGCCCGACTTCGCCCATCACCTTGACCGGGTGCAGGCCGGAAACCTGCTCAAGAACGACGACTTTTCGGCCCGAAGGCGCCAGCAGCTGCACAGTCTCGCTGGTCGCCGTTCGGAGTTCGCGCAACGCCTCGTAGCTGCAAACCACGAGGCTTTTCTCGTTCACACGCGGCCTGGCGAGATCGAAGAGTTTATTGCTCAACGTGAACCGCTTGTCGTTTTCGCGCCGGTGGAGGTAACCGCGAGCGAGCAAGGCGCTGGTGATTCGATAGACCGAATTTTGCGGAAGTTCCGTCGCTCGAACGAGCTCGGAGAGCGTTAGCCCGCCAATCGCCGAACTCAGAGCCTCAAAAATATCGAGAGCCCGATCGGTGCTCGGGCTTTGGCTTTGTTCGAGGACTTGAACGGCTGTTTGCATTCGGAATTTAGATAAAGATCGAAATTTAGATAAATCAATCACTGATTCCATAGAAAATTTTCCGAAATACAGATGTTTTTGAAAAAGAATCCTTGAAACCTCGGTTTATTGAAGGTCTTCAGTTGCAAATATTTTAAATTTATTGATCATACGTCTTAACTTTGCGAATTCTCATGAATCCTTCCTCTCCCACCGACTCGTCGAGCGCACTCGTTCCGAACGAGGCTGAAGCTCCTGAAACGGAAGGGGCAAACGAAAGTCCCGCTCCCGCTCCAACCGACGCGGCTGAGCAGCTGCTCCAACTTTTCCGCAGCCGCAGCAAAGACGGCTCCGTCCCGATTGTCCTCAACGAAGACCGTCCGGCACCGACGCCTTCGATCTCAAATTCGCCGTATCTGCTGATTGAGCCCGTTGTGCTCGATCCGAGTGACCCTTCGCGGGAGCCGGTTGCCTGCCTCGGCGACACGCTTTGCCAGCTCTATCCTCTGGCTCGATTTGACGAAGAATTATCGCGTCGCGCGCCGCGTTCCTGGGGCCGCGGAATTTCGAATTACCTGAATCTCTGCGGAGACGACCGCGAGCGCGTGCTCGTGATCGATCGATTTCAAGACATCCTCACCAGGGCCGGCTCGGAGGAAAAGCGAGAGCGGTTTTTGACGGCTCTGCGATCGCTCAGCGAGGTTAAATCGCTGAATGTCATTTGTTTCTCGAGCGTTGATGCGCTCTTGGCCACCTGCGCGGCGACGGGAACAGCGGTCATCAGGGCGGCCGAAGTTCCCGTCGCCCCAGCAGCGACTGGCCAGGATGCGAAATCAGCGATCGCTGAAGCGCCGGACAGAACTCCAGATTCGGCGACGACCAAGGCGGAAGTACCGTCAAGGCCAAGCTCCGGAAAGCAGCGAAAATACGGTCTCCTTGCCGTAGCCGCGGCTCTGCCGAGTGTCGCTCTGGCGCTGGCGGTCTGCGTCATTCTGTTCGTGACCGGCCGACTTGAGATGAGCAACAATTCGCAAGAAAAGGATGCGCCCTGGGTTGAGGCGGCGCGAGACGGCCAGAATCAGATCGTCGATCTGGTGCTGCTGCAGCCTTCGACGCCGAATCCGGTTCTCACGCCAGACGAAGCGGTTTACGTCGGCCAGGACCCGGATTTGCGGCCTGAACTCACCGAGCCGCCAAAGAATTTGTTGCCGGTTTCGAGCACGCCGCCTGAACCCAAGCCAGCGGCACCTCCCCTGCCCGAGCCGACGCCGCAGGTCGAGCCGACGCCGCAGGTCGAGCCGAAAACGAAAATCGAGCCGGTTCCAGCGCCTGTGCCCGATCCGATTGAGAATTCTCCACCTAAGCCGGAGCCAGCAGCTGCTGTCGATCCGGATCTTCAGCCTGAGCCGGAAGTCGAGCCTGAAACCGTGCAGAAGCTTGAATTCCTCGCCGGGCTTTCGCAGCCGGTTTCGACCGAAGCGGTCGACAATCTCAGCGCCGCCTGGAGCGAGCCAAGCGCCAATGCCAATTGGCAACAGCAGATCGGAGCCGAATCTTCATCGATCGCCGTGGAGATCGGTCGTCGTTATGCCGATTCCCAAGAAAACTACGCCCTTCGCAAAGCAGCCTGGTGGTTCGGAAAAGCCGCCGCAGCTGGCGAAGCCGAAGGGATCTACGAATCCGGCCGCTGCCTGATGTTCGGCGAAGGTGTTGACCAAGATCCTGAGACCGGATTCAAGGCTCTTTACGAAGCCCACGAAGCTGGCGACTCGCGCGCGGCTTATCTTTTGGGTGTTTGCGAAAGTTATGGAATTGGAGTGGAAACAGCGAGACCCGAGCATGGCCGTTTTTTTTTGCAAGTGGCATCTGAAGCAGGCGTAGCAGAGGCCTGGTATGAGCTGGGGCTGCTTTACGATTCGGGGGTTTTTGGGGAGCCGGAGCCTGCTTGGGCTTGCAAAATGTTTCGCAACGGAGCTGAAAACGGGCACCGCGAAAGCATGATTCGAGCGGCTGAGTTCTACGAAGAAGGCGAAGTCATCACTCGTGATCTGAAAATCGCGAACCAGCTACGATCCCAAGCAGACGAAGCCGGCGGGTCTGCAGTTTTCGATCGAGTTCGCGAAATGCTCTTGAATCCGGAAAAGTAGGCCTATCTGATCGTAACGAAGTCGTTATGATTGAACAGGACCATGACGAAATTCACTCGCTTGGCTCCACCGGCAAGGAACTCAAGGCAAAGCGCTCGCTCGTCGGGCTTAGGAGCGCGAGAAAGCACCCTGACAAACGCCGAATCGACAAAAGCTTCGTTGTCGGCGCTGACTGCAGAAGTCAGCTCGTCGGCGATCACTTTCGACTGATCAAAGGTCAGCTTGCTGTTGGCGAGCGCCAGAGCCTGATGTGGCTGAACCGTCGAATCCCGCGAGTAGCACTCGCTCACTTTGGGGCCGTCGAAGATCTGAATGAACTCGACCAGTTTTTCATGCGCATGGCGAAGGTAAACGCTGCGCCGCTTTGACGACTGAGCTTCGGTATTCGGAATGTCAGGCCCGCCAAGAGCAGGATCGAGCGTGCCGGCGATGTGCAGCAGGTTGTCGCGGACGATTTCGCCCTCCATCCGCCGCGAGGGCATTCGCCAGAGACAAACGTTATCCTGATCGATGGCTGCGCTCGCTTCGTCAGGCACTCCAGACATCCGATAAGTCGCGCTGAGCACGATTTGACGGTGCATTTCCTTCATGCTCCAGCCCCGCTTCATCAGCTCAGCCGCAAGCCAGTCGAGCAGCGCCGGATGCGTCGGCGGCTTGCCGTGAGCACCGAATTCGTTCACGGTCGGAACGATCGCCTGACCAAAATGACGCAGCCAGATATGATTCATCGCCACGCGCGCTGTAAGCGGATTTTCTGCGTTCGTAAGCCACTTCGCGAATGCCGAACGCCGGCCATTGCTCCGATTCGGGAATTTCCCCTGGGTGCGCGGCTTGTATTCGTTCGTTGCCGGTTTGCTCATCGCCTTTTCGGCAGGAGCTTGAAGCTTCTCAGCAGCTGTGATTAACTTTTCGGCTGCTATCAGGGCTTTTTTCTTCGCCGCTTCGTCGGCCAGCGCTTCGGCTTTCGTCTTCGCGGCCTGGCCGGCTTCGAGCTTCCAATTCGCAACCGCCAGGTTGGTTTCGCGCTGCAGCACGAACAGCGCCTTCGCGGCAGTTTCCCATTCCGGCGTGTCCTTTTTTCCAGCGTCTTCGAGATCCTCGATCGCGATTTGCGCATTCAAAACCTCAAGCTCGCTCTCAGCAGCTGCTCGCTCGAGTTCGGCGGTCGCGCCTTCCAATTTTGCCTCGGCCTGCGCGATCAATTCGGCCCTGACAAACTCCCTACGATCTGGCTGCCAGGCTTCCAGCGGCAGCTCAATTTCCTTCGGCTCGAATGCACCTCCGAGCGCAGGCGGCGGACCTGGCGGGATCGCTTCCTCTTTCACTGGGAAGCGTTCGTCGCCGCGATCAAACAGGTAAGTTTTCGTTCCAAGCGAAGCGTCGTAGACTCGCGGCAGGCCGAGTTCTTTGATATCCAGCTCGCCCGGCACGCGATCGGTGCGGACTTGGTAAGGCTCAAAAATCGCGCGCATCGCGTAATAATCTCGCTGCGCCAGAGGATCGTACATGTGGTCGTGACACTTTGCGCATCCTAACGTGATCCCCAAAAATCCCTGAGAAGTGTGGCTGACGACGTTGTCCATCATCTGGTCTCGCCCGGTGAAATAACTTCGCGCGAGAAATCCCGTTGCGCGGATCGCGGCGGGATTTTCCGGGTAAAGTTCGTCGGCGGCGAGCATTTCGGTCAGCATCTGATCGTAGCCCTTGTCGTCGTTCAGCGCCTCGATGATCCAATCTCGCCAATGCCAGATGTGGCGCTGGCTTTCGCGAAGAGCCGCTTTGTAACCGGCCCAATCGCTGTAGCGCCAGACGTCCATCCAGTGTCGTCCCCAACGTTCGCCGTAAGCCGGATTCGTCAGCAGCTGCTGGACGACTTTTTCGTAGGCCGACTCGGATTCGTCAGCCAGAAACGCAGCGCGCTCCGCAGTCGATGGGCTCAAGCCGGTCAAATCCAGGTGAACCCGGCGCAGCCAGATTTCTTTCGGCGCCTCCGGGTTTGGAGTCAGGCCCTGCTTCTCGTGCTCAGCCGCGATGAAGGAATCGATCGGCCCGCGCGCCCAGCCGTCTCCAGCGTTTGGAACTTCCGGGCGGTTGACGATTTCAAACGGCTTCCAGCGATACCGCGCCTGAAATTCGGCAAACTCAGCCAGCAGCTGCTCGGCCGGTTTTTTCGTCGAATCCGCCGCTCCCGGCCCGGAGCCAGCAAGCAATTCGTCCAGATTCGAGACGCCGTCGCCGTCGGCATCCTCGTTTGCGATCTGCTCAAACCGCTCGCCCAACGGCTGATTTTTGCCAATTGCGGCGAGCTGCTTTCCGAAAATATTGTGCGGAAAATCCTCCAGCGTCTCAGCTCCATCCGGATGCGCTCGCAGATGGCAAGTCGCGCAGGAATCCATGATTTCGAGAAGCCTCCCGCCAAATTCTTTCCCAAGCGCCGCCTTGTTGGCTGGCGTCGCTTCAGCAGAAGATCCGAGGCTCCCGAGCAGGAAGCAGATTAAGAGAAATGTTCGCATCGTGATTGCTCCGGGGTTCACGAATTCCCCAGGCAGTGCCTTTCAATTGCGACGTGTCGGAAAAGCTGCCGTTTTCCGACGGAAATTTAATTAAGTTAAATTAATTATAAAAGTTTCTTGATTGTTTTTAAAAGATCGAGAATCATGCTCGCAACCCAAACTAAAAATACGCCATGGACCCACATTCGAGTGATTTTACCGAGCAAGCCTACGAGCCCAGAAGCAATTCTGGAGGCGGATTACGCCGTCTAGCGCTTCTGCTTCCGCTTGTTGCCGCCGTTCCCATTTCGATCGCCGTGCTTTCTCAGCGAGGCGACGATCCGGCCGACGACTCATCCAAGACGCCTCCAGCTGGGCTGAGACCAACAGCGGGTCTCGTCGAAGAAATGCCGGCTCCCGAGGTCGATGCGTCCAAAAATACCGAAATTGTGAGCATCGAGCAGATCTCTCGGGATCTCGGCGAAACGCCCAAAGTTGACGAAAAAAAGGAAGAGCAGAAGCCGGAAGAAGGCGAAACAGCCAAGGCTCCAGACAAGGAGGCGACCGAGAAGGAAAAAGCCGCCCTCCAGGCGAAGGCCGATGCTGATGCCAAGGCCGAAGAGAAAAAGAAGGCTGCCGAAGATGCGAAAAAAATTGCTGAGCAGAAAAAGCAGACGCCGAAACGCCCCTCGAAAGTTGTCGTCAAATCTGGAGACACGCTCTACAGCCTCGGCCGAAAATTCAACGTGCCCGCGGAAGCGATCGCTCGCGAGAACCGCATTCGGGTGAACGATACGATTCTAAAGGGCCAGACGCTGAATATTCCGACAGTCGAAGAAGCCAAGCGCCTCATGGCCGTTGCGCCTGCCACGAAAAATCAGACGCCGCCACCAGGACCGCAGCCGTTTTCGCAGTCGCTCACGCCGGTCAACGGACTAGCAGCTGCTCAGCCGGCTCCGCGCAATCAAGTGATTCAAACGCAGCCGACTCAACAGCAAACTGCGTCTGTCAACGTCCACACTCCGGCGATCGGCACGATGCCGCGGAATCGGACTTCCAAGCCGCGCACCGGGACGAATCCTCCGGCCCAGCAGCCAAACGGAGGTGCTCAGCCGAGCCCGAATTCACAGTGGTGGCCGCATGCCAGCGGGTCCTACGTTCCGACGAATCAAGCCGGTCAGCAGCAGCCAGCCCAGCGCCCGATTCAGCAGAATTCCGGAGCCACCGCGGTGGTGCCGACCCAGCGCCTCCAGCCGGTTAGCGGCAATTTCAAACCCGGAAAATACATCGTCTATCGCGTTCAAGAGAACGACACGCTTCCCTCGATTGCCGCCGGCCATTCGACCACGGTCGGAACGATCCAAGGGATGAACAGCGGGATCAGGCAGCCCAAATCCGGGCAAATTCTCATCATCCCGGTCGACGGGATTCTGCATGAGAAGAAATAGTTTTTTAAGTTAGGTCAGGTTAGAGACGACTCGCCGAGGCGCGTGGAATTCGTTCCCGCGCCTCGCGTTTTTTTTGCGTCTCAGGACGAAACCGCTTCGCGAGCCTCGGCGAAGGCGTAATCGCGATTGAGCTTCGCGATCGTGTCCACGCTGATCTCTTTCGGACAGGCTGCCTCGCACTCGTACTGGTTCGTGCAGTTGCCGAAACCTTCGCGATCCATCTGGCGAACCATGCTGATCGACCGCTTGTCCTTTTCTGGACTGCCCTGCGGTAGAGAGTTGAGCTGATGAACTTTCGCGCCAACGAAAAGCATCGCCGAAGCGTTTTTGCACGCCGCGACACACGCTCCACAGCCGATGCAGGCCGCCGAGGCAAAAGCAGAATCCGCAAGGTCCTTGCCGATCGGCATCGAGTTGGCTTCGACTGCCGCTCCCGTACGAATCGAGACGTAGCCGCCCGCCTGCTGGATTCGGTCAAACGCAGAGCGGTCGACCACGAGATCTTTGACGACAGGAAACGCCTTCGCGCGAAAAGGCTCGACGTAAATCGTTTCGCCGTCCTTGAATCGCCTCATGTGTAGCTGGCAAGTCGTTGTGGCGGCGTCAGGGCCGTGCGGCACGCCGTTGATCACGAGCGAACACGAGCCGCAGATTCCTTCACGGCAATCATGGTCAAACGCGATCGGCTCACCGTCATCGGTAATGATTTCCTCGTTGACGAGGTCTAACATTTCCAGAAACGACGCGGTTTCCGGAATGTCCTTGGCCGCGTAATCTTCGATTCTGCCTTTGGCATCAGCGCCCTCCTGGCGCCAGACTTTAAGTGTCAGGTTCATTGCTCGGCAAATTACTTATAGCTGCGCACAGCCAGTTTAACGTCTTCGAACTTCAGATCTTCCTTGTGGAGTTTCGGCGTTTTGCCAACTCCAGCAAATTCCCAAGCGGCAGCGTAGGCAAAATCGGTATCGTTCCGTTTGGCCTCTCCATCTTCGTACTGGTGTTCCACACGAAAGTGGCCACCGCAGGATTCTTCGCGCTGGAGTGCGTCGAGGCACATCAGCTCGGCGAATTCCAGGAAATCGGCGACGCGTCCGGCTTTCTCGAGTTCCTGGTTAAAATCTGCGCCCTTGCCAGGGACTTTGACGTTTTTCCAGAATTCATCGCGGATCTCCGGGATGCGTCCCAACGCCTCGGTCAGACCTTCCTTGGTGCGGGCCATTCCGCATTTGTCCCAGAGCAAAAGTCCGAGCTCTTTGTGGAAACTGTCGACGCTGCGTTTGCCGTTTATCGCCAGCAGCTGCTCAGTCGTCTTGCGGACCGCCTCTTCGGCTTCGGCAAACGCTTCATGCGATTCGTCAACCACGCCAGGCGTCTGAGGAGCAAGGTAAACTGGCAAGGTCGATGGGATCACGAAATAGCCGTCGGCCAAGCCCTGCATCAGCGCGCTGGCACCGAGACGGTTCGCGCCGTGATCGGAAAAATTCGCTTCGCCGAGCACGTGCAGGCCCGGGATCGAACTCATCAAATTGTAGTCAACCCAGAGGCCGCCCATCGTGTAGTGAACCGCCGGGAAAATCCGCATTGGGACTTTGTAAGGGTCTTCGCCCGTGATCCGCGCGTACATGTCGAAAAGGTTTCCGTAGCGCGCGCGGATCGTGTCTTCGCCAAACTCGGCCATCGCTTCCGAGAAGTCGAGGTAGACGCCGTTCCGCTGACCACAGACTTCAGGACCGACTCCTCGACCTTCATCGCAGACCTCTTTCGCAGCACGCGAGGAAATATCGCGAGGAGCCAGGTTTCCGAAACTCGGGTATTTTCGCTCCAGATAATAATCGCGATCAACCTCGGCAATGTCGGATGGGTTTTTCCCGCAATCCTCGGCACTTTTCGGCACCCAAACACGTCCGTCGTTGCGGAGCGATTCGCTCATCAGCGTGAGCTTCGATTGATAATCCCCGCCGCGCGGAATGCAGGTCGGGTGAATCTGGGTGTAGCACGGATTCGCGAAATACGCGCCTTTCTTATGGGCTCGCCAGGTCGCGGTGACGTTGCAGCCCATCGCGTTGGTCGAAAGGTAAAAAACATTGCCGTAGCCGCCCGTGCAGAGCAGGACAGCATCGCCGGCATGCCGCGAAATCTCGCCGGTCTTCAGATCGCGCGTGATGATCCCCTTTGCATGGCCGTCGACGGTGACGATGTCGAGCATCTCCGTTCTCGAGAGCATTTCGACCCCGCCAGCGGCGATCTGCTTGTTCAACGCCGAGTAGGCACCGAGCAGCAGCTGCTGGCCGGTTTGGCCCGCCGCGTAAAACGTCCGCGAGACCTGCGCGCCGCCAAATGAGCGGTTCGCGAGCAGCCCGCCGTACTCCCGAGCAAACGGCACGCCCTGCGCGACGCATTGATCGATGATGTTCGTGCTGACCTCGGATAGCCGATGAACGTTGGCCTCTCGCGAGCGGAAATCGCCACCTTTGACCGTGTCGTAAAAAAGCCGAAAAATGCTATCGCCGTCGTTCTGATAATTCTTCGCCGCGTTGATCCCGCCCTGCGCCGCGATCGAATGTGCTCGCCGCGCGCTGTCCTGAAAACAGAAGCACTTCACCTTGTAACCCAGCTCGCTGAGCGTCGCAGCCGCCGAAGCGCCCGCGAGGCCGGAACCGACGACGAGGACTGTGTACTTCCGCTTATTTTTCGGGTTAATCAGCTTGGAATCGAACTTGTGCTTCGTCCACTTTTCCTGAATGGACCCTGGTGGGATCCTGGCGTCGAGAATGGTGCTCATGTCAGTTCGCTTTCTCGATGATGCCGGTGAGAACGCTGATTGGGATGGAAATATTGCCGATGAAAATCACCACGGCGTAACCGATGCCGACTTTCTTGATCACGGCCGAAGTCCGCTTCGATCGGAGGCCGAGCGTCTGGAACGCGCTCGAAAATCCGTGGCTGAGGTGACTGCAAAGCAAGGCCACCGCGATGATGTAAAACGCGCTCACATACCAGTAGCTGAAGCCGGTAACGACCATGTTGTAGACGTCGTAAACGATCTCGCCCTGCGTGACTCCGTAAATCGCTTGAACTGGAGGTCCAGCAAGTTCAGCCGCCTTGACTCCGGGCGTGACCTGAACTGTGAAATGCAAAATGTGGTAGACGACGAAGGCGAGAATCACCATCCCACTCCAGATCATCGTGCGAGATGCCAGGGTGGCCTGAATCGTCGTCTTAGGACTGGCGTAAGGCGTGACTCGCGCAGCGCGGTTTTCCTTCGTCAGCAGAATCGTGAAGACCACGTGGATGACGACGCAGGCCAGCAATCCAATTCGGGCGATCCAGACAAAACTGCCGTGAAACAAGTTATGAAGGCCGTAGGCGTAGCTGTTCATCGCCTCGCGTCCGGAATAAATCAGAAGATTTCCGGCCAGGTGCACCGCGAGGAACAGCAACAGCGCGATTCCCGTCACCGAGACGAGGATCTTGCGACCAATAGATGAACCGCAAAACGCGGAGATGGCTCGAAATAGAGTCATTGGGGCGTGCTCCATAAACACTACGTGCGGAAAATGCAAGGGGATGACTCAACTGGATTTTCAAATGCATTGGCTTGCGCTGCTCCTCGGCGTTGTCATCATTGGCCACCTGATGAATCGACGTCTTTTTCTTCGTGCTGCCGGCGTTTCCCTCGCCCTGCCGGCGCTCGAAATCTCCGCAGCAGCTGCTGGCTCGCCCAAGCGGCTTGTCTGCGTTGCGAATCCGTTCGGGATGCTGCCGGATGGGTTCTTTCCGGCCAAACCAGGCAAGCTCGACAAACTTCCTTACCTGCTGAAGCCATTGGCGGAGCACCGGGACGCGCTGACGGTTTTCTCGAACCTCGACCACGGTGTTTCCGGCGGCCACATCGCCTGCCACTCGTTCCTAAGCGGAATGCGCGACGTCGAAGCCGGAAATTGGCCGAACCGAAACCAATCGATCGATCAGCGCGCCGCCCAGCACGTTGGGGCGGACACGCGGTTTCCTTCGTTAACGCTCAGCGCTGGCCGACCCGCAAGCGGCGAGCAGGAGCTGCGGCTTTCGTGGACTCGCAACGGCGTGAACGTCCCGCCGATCTCGACGACGCGCGATCTTTTCAACGCGCTCTTCCAGGCAGACAACCCGGATGCGATGAAGGCGCGTGCCGAGTCGTTTGGTCTGCACGCCAGCATTCTCGATGCGGTCAACGGTCACGCGAAACTGCTTCAGAAACGGCTCGGCAAAGTCGATCAGGAGAAACTCGACGAGTACTTCACCTCGGTCCGCGAGGTGGAGAAGAAGCTCGAAATTTCCGAGCAATGGATTCACGAACCTAAGCCTGATCCGGGCATTCCGATGCCAAAAGACGAGGGGATCACCGAAACGCTGCCGGCGTTTTTCGATCTCATCACGCTCGCGCTCCAGACCGATTCGACGCGCGTGACGGCACTTGGAATTCCCAGCACGTTGAGAACCGAAGAACTCAGCCTCTCAGGCAGCTACCACGGATTTTCGCATCACGGTCAGGCCGATGTTTTGAAGCGAGGCCTGACAGTGATCGAAACTTTTGAGATGCAGGAGCTCGCTCGATTCATCGGCCGCCTGAAGGAGCTGAAGGACCCTGACGGAACACCATTGATCGACACGACGACGGTGATGTTCGGCTCTGGCATGGGCAACGGCTCGTCGCACTCGAATCGCGATCTGCCGATGCTCGTCGCGGGCGGGCGGCTGAGTTCGCACGGCAGCCACGTCGTCTCGCCGAAGGCAAAATCGAAGCGCCTGCCGCTGTCGAATTTGTTCACGACGCTGCTCCAGAATTTCGGGGCTGAGGTCGAGGCGTTCGGCAAGGCGACGGGAACGATGAACGAAATTATTTAGCCGATGATCACACGAATCGGATTGGCAATTTTGGGATGCGGGCCAGCAGCTGCTGAGTTGAAGCCGCAGGAATTTCTCTCGACCTACTGTTTTGAATGCCACGGCACCGAGAAGCAGAAGGGCGATCGGCAGTTCAACGCGCTCGGCGTCGAGCTTTCGAATCTCGACACGATCGAAACCTGGCAGGAAATTCTCGATCAACTCAACCTCGGCGAGATGCCGCCTTCAAAAGCGAAACAACCCACGCCGGAGGAAATCAAATCGCTCGTTAGCTGGGTTTCGAGCGAGTTGAAAGCCGCTCACGAATCGCTTGATGCGGATCTCGCGCGGCCGGTCGTTCGAAGGCTCAATCGGGTTCAGTACGACCGGACGGTCCGCTCGCTCCTGCATCTCGAACCCATGTTGGCTGACCCAACTGAGTCGTTTCCGCCTGACGTTCGAGTTGAGAATTTCGACACGATCGGCTCGGCGCTGGTGACTTCGGATTTCTTGCTCGAGAGCTACCTGCAAGCAGCCGGGCTGCTCATCGAAAAGGCGACCTGCGTGACTCCCGAGCCGCCGAAGCCGCAAACCTGGACTTTCCAAGCGCCATTCAGCAAGCTGCCAGCGCGGCCGGATGGTTTGGACGAGCCCGGCAAGTTTCAGCACATCCGCAAGAACAACACTTATGAAGACGGTTACCTTTGGCTGTCGAAATTTCCAAAGGGCGTGCCGCAGGACGGCTGGTACGAACTGACGTTCAAAGCGCAGGGGATCAACCGGGATTACCCGTATGATGAGAATCGAATCCGAGTTCGCAAGAGTGAGCCGCTTCGAGTCGGCGTGGTCGCGGGGCACCCAGGTTACGGCGATTTGAAAGCGCCTAACGGGTCCGATCGGCCTTTGTTGGAATTGGATTTGCCTGACGATGAACCTCGAGTTTTCAAACATCGAATTTGGCTGGATCAGGGTTTTCAACCACGGTTCTGTTTTCCGAACGGTCCTAACCGAACGAAACCGTTTCGCGGCTTCACGGTTCAGGACGACCCGCATCATTTTGCCGAGTTCATCAAATTTCTCGGGCCGAATGACGGCGAATTTCGAAAGCTGCCGCCAGAGTTGACGAAAGGCGCAGAGAAAGGGGCGAGTCGAGATGGAAAGGAGCTGGATTCGCGAAAATTCTACACGAACAAGAATTCCTACCAAGGTTGGTCGGCCTGGACGCGGGCTTACGAGGGGCCTCGAGTTCGGATTTACGAAGTTAGCCTGGAGGGTCCGTTTTTTGATTCCTGGCCGACCGAGAGCCACGCCGCGCTTTACGGAGAAAACGAGATTTCCCTCACGAACGCGGAGCCGATCCTGCGTTCGTTCGCGAATCGTGCGTTTCGACGGCCCGTGGCAGACGAGGAGTTGGCGGTGCTCATGAAGCTCGTCGAGCAGCGAGCAGCTGCTGGGTTCAGCGAAGTCGAATCGGTTCAGGCCGGGCTTCAAGCAGTCCTGTGCTCGCCGGGATTTCTTTATCTCGAACAGGATGGCGATCACGCGCTTGCCGAGCGGCTTTCCTACTTTATTTGGTCAGATTCGCCGGATTCAAATTTGCGATCGGCGGCGGCAAAAAACGAGCTGAGCAAAGAGGGCAGGATCCTGACCGAAGCAGAACGGCTTCTCGCTGACGACCGAGTTGAGACCTTCGTCGATCAGTTCACCGATAGCTGGCTTCAACTCGACAAAGTCGGCAAGCAGCCTCCGAGCCACTCGACGTTTCCGACCTACTTCACGCATTCGCTTGAGTCGGCGATGCTCGCGGAGTCGCGCTTGTTTTTCCGGCACCTGCTCGATGAGAATCTGCCGATCACGAACTTCATCGATTCCGAGTTCACCTTCCTGAATTCGAATCTGGCGGCGCACTACGGAATCGACGGCGTGCGCGGGCATCAAATGCGAAAAGTCGAAGTCAGCGAACGGCGGCGTGGCGGTTTGTTAGGGCAGGCTGCGGTTTTGACGGCCTCGGCGAATGGGATCGACACCTCGCCGGTGATTCGCGGAATCTGGGTGCTCGAAAAAATCCTTGGCGACCCTCCCCTGCCCCCTCCGCCGGACATCGAACCGATCGAACCCGACATCCGCGGCGTCGCCTCGATTCGTGAGCAGCTGGTGAAGCATCGCGAGGTCGAGACCTGCGCCGAGTGTCATCGAAAAATCGATCCGCTCGGCTTTGCGCTGGAGAATTTCGACCCGGTTGGCGGCTGGCGAGCCCGCTACGAACAGACCAATCGCAAGCCGGTCGTCGACGCTTCGGGCCAACTTCCTGACGGCAGCGAGTTCGGCGATGTGGTCGATCTCAAGCAGCTTTTGCTCGCTCGCAAACACCAGTTCGCGCACTGCCTGACGGAAAAACTCCTGACCTACTCAACTGGCCACCAGATGGGCCCGGCTGATCGCCCGCACATCGATTCGATCGTCCATGAGCTGGAAGAACGCGGCTGGGGGCTGCGCGATCTGGTTTTGTTAGTGATCGAGAGCAAGCCGTTTCGCGGCTGAGGCTAAGGACGAGTTGGCAGCAGACCTTCGTACGCTCCAGGCCAGGAATCCGGGATTTCGATCGCTCCGACTGTCCGCCTGAAAAACACCTCGGCTTTGGTCGCGCCGATCACCGCGTAGGCGAAACCTTCCTCGCGCATCGCCTCCAGGGCTCGAATCGTCAGCGCTCGACCAAGACTCCCGCCGCGCGCTTCTTTGATCAAGCCGATGGGGCCGAAAAACCCCTGAAACGTGGTGTTGAAGCAGGCGGCACCCAGCAGCTGCTGGTCTTTGACCGCGACGAAACAGCGGATCGGCTGCCCACCGAATGCAACTGCGGTTTCGCTGGCCCAGCCGGGCGAAAATTCGTCCTCGAACCATTTCATGACGACTCCGCGTTCGGGCGCGATCGCTCGCCGAATGACCACGCCCTCGCCGAATTCATCCGGCATCGCAGGGAGGTCGTAAAGTTTGACGAGGAGATCGGTCATCGCCGCAACGGACGCTCAGCCGTCGAATCGACGCAACACAATCGAGGCGTTGTGGCCGCCAAAGCCGAACGAGTTGCTGATCGCGGCGTCGACTTTCGCTTCGCGCGCGGTGTGCGGAACGCAGTCTAGATCGGCTTCCGGCTCCTGATCATCGAGGTTAATCGTTGGCGGAACGACGCCATCGCGGATCGCCATGGCACAGGCGGCCAGCTCAACTCCGCCAGCGGCACCGAGGAGGTGACCGGTCATCGATTTTGATGAGCTAACGAGAAGGCCGTTCTGCGCACGGTCACCGAAAGCGGATTTCATCGCGCGGATTTCGCACATGTCGCCGACTGGAGTCGAAGTGCCATGAGCGTTGACGTAATCCATTTCTTCCGGGTTGAGCTTAGCGTGGCGCATCGCGTTTTGCATGCATTTGCGAGCGCCTGCTCCGTCCGGCAGCGGTGAGGTGAGGTGGTGAGCGTCTGCCGAAACGCCATAACCAGAAATTTCACACAGAATCTCTGCTCCGCGAGCTTTGGCGTGTTCAAGTTCTTCGATCACAACAACTCCGGCACCTTCGCCCATGACGAATCCGTCCCTGCCTTTGTCGAAAGGGCGAGACGCCTTTTCCGGCTCGTCGTTGCGCGTGCTGAGCGCTCTCATGTTGCTGAAACCAGCCAGCCCGACGGGCGTGATTGAAGCTTCGGCACCGCCAGCGATGAACGCGTCGGCGTCATCGAATTTGATCATCCGCCAAGCTTCTCCGATGTTGTGATTCGAGGTCGCGCACGCGGTTACGATGACCATGTTAGGCCCACGCAGACCGTATTCCATGGAGATCTGGCCGCTGGCGATGTTCGTGATCATCATCGGGATGAGAAACGGCGATACGCGGCCTGGCCCCTTTTCGATTTTAATGGCGATCTGCTTTTCGAGGGTCGCGAGACCACCGATTCCGCTACCGACCATGACGCCGATGCGGTCGTTGTCGGTCTTCTCGAAATCGATTCCTGACTGCTCGACAGCCATCTTCGCCGCCGCCATCCCGAGATGTACGAAGCGATCGCTCCGCCGGGCATCTTTTGGATTGCTGAACCACTTCGCGGCTTCAAAATCCTTCACTTCGCCGCCGATCTGACAGGGATAATCGGAGGGATCGAACTGGGTAATTCGTCCGATTCCGCTTTGTCCGGCGGTGAGGTTTTTCCAATAAGATTCCAAGTCGTTACCGATAGGGGAAACGACACCAATGCCAGTTAATACGACTCTACGATCCATTCCAGTGCGATTCGACAGGTGAGCGGTATATTTGTCGGCGGGCTAGAGTTTGCAAGCGATTCCGAACGGCTCAAATTTCGCTGACGGGTTCGCGTTCGTTAGGCCGGCCACACTCGGGGCAATTCGGCAGGTGCTCGCCGCTACGATCTTCGTAGTGGCAGCCGCAAACCTGGCAAACGACCTGGAATTTGCGCAAACGGCGTCTCCGAACTCCACGCGAGAATTGATTGATTACCCAGAGCACAAAAAGCCCGCCAAGCACGAGGACGAGGTAAAGCACGATGACCTGGACGAGGCTGACTTGGATCATTCCGGAACTTTGGACAATGGATTCATCGCTACCAGGAAATCTCGATCCAGCCCCACTTCAATCCGCTGGCGGGTTTGGCAGCTCGGTTGAATCGCAGGGCGTTGCGGAAGTGGAGAGCGAAATTTTCCGGCAGGGGCGCTTCGAGTTCTTCGTCGATGATGAGGTGTTGCAAACCGCCGTCAGCCCGAACGCCGACCAGCGCCCGGAAACGACGACCCGGAGCCTCCACGATTTCCAGCAGTTTCGAATCAATTTCGATCTCGCGGCCTGCGAATTCGGGCCCCAGCTGAATGACGGGCTGCGCTGGAGGCGAAGGAATCGGAGGAGCCGGTTGAGCGGAAAGTTTGGTCTGCGGAAGGACAATCTCGTCGCCTCGGATCAGGTCGGGCAGGCTCAATTCAGGCTCGGAAGGAGGAAAATCGCGTAACGCGATTTCGTGTCCCTGAAAAGACGGTCGAAACGCTGCACGCCGTGAGTTCAAAATCTCTCCGGTCATTTCTTCGCCGCCACCCGCACCTAACGAAAAAGATCGATCGTTCAAAACGCGGAGAAACCGAGCGGCTTGAGGATCGCTGGATTGAAGCAGAGTAACGCGGGTAGGCTGGGGAGTCACGCGAACTGCAGGCGGATAAATCACGCGAAAAACGTAGAAGGCGAAAACGTGCCCTAACAAGGATGCTAAAATAATGAAGTGGAGTCGCCAGTTTATCTTGGGAGTTCTCCAGCTGAAAATCAGTTTTGGCGCGTCTTCGTCTGCGTCAGTTTTTTCCGGAAGACTGCTGGAGACCTCGCTCATGATTCGGAATCCGTCGCCAAGGCCAATTCCAGTTTCTGCTGCTTCACGAGATCGGATATCGTGATGATCACGCCAAACGGAGCCATCACGTCTCCTCGAATTACGACGTGCCGGACTTCAGGATGCTTTTCCTTGGCCTCTTCCAGCGCGACCTCCATTTCCTCCAATTTGATCGGCTTTTCGTTGAAATAAATCCGCGGTGGCACGCCTTCGGTAACCGTGATGATGTGCGCCGTCTCCATCGGCGGCAGGCTTCCGGATGAAGCCGGAGTGTCGACGAAAATTCCAGACCTCAGCACGAAGTTGGAGCTCATCATAAAGAAGAGCAGCAACAACAGGACCACATTGATCAGTGGTGCCAGGTAGAGAAAACCGGCGCTGTCGCGCAAGGTACTTTCGAGCTTCATTCCGGGGTTCGGTCAGTGGTCAAAGCGGCACTGAAGCCCGAAAACCGCTCGGTGAAAACCGAAAACTGGTTCAAGCCTCGCCAGCAGCTGCTGGAGCCGCCTGGCGGAATTCGACGATGTCGTCGCGCTTACTCCTGGAGTCGTGGATGATGTTCACGATTTCGATTCCAGCCCGCTCCATGTCGTGCATCAGCTTCTTCGAATAGGAGACGAGGTAGGCGTGCAAAGTGAATGCTGGAATCGCGACGACGAGGCCGACTGCGGTGTCGATCATCGCCCGGTAAAGACCGGCGGCGATCGCGGTTTGAGTCGTGTAGCCGCTCTGAGCCTGGATATCGGTCAGGGTGCTGATCAGGACGATAATCGTTCCCAGAAGACCGATCATCGGCGCGACGTAGGCGATGTTTCGCAGCGGGGCGAGGTTCTTTTCCAGATCGGGGACCTCGAGCTGCCCCTGCTCCTGAACGATCTGTTTGAGCTCCTCACGCGGCGCGTCGTGCCTGAGAACTGCAGCGTGGACGACCCGCGCGACTGGCCCTGGCGTGCCTGCGCATTCGTGAATCGCCTCGGCGTAATTTCGCTTACGAATCAAGTTCGACAGACCGTTGAGCAAATCGCTCACGCTGATTCGGGAGCGGTGAAAATGGAGATATCGCTCCACAAACACGGCCAACCCTAAAACGCTGCATCCCAAAAGAAGCCAAATCAGGCCCCCTCCTTTACTGATCAATTCTTCCATCTATTAATTCCCCCCCAAGGAAAAAGTTTTGCTGGTCCCCCCGGACCTGCGTCGAGATTTACCAAGTCTCTCCGAGGCTGTAAAGCCTTGAAGCTGAAAAACTTTTAAATTATTCGCGAAAGCCGGTTTGGAGGTCCAATTGCTGTTCAGTTGTAGCGCAGAAACGGATTCTCGAGCGTTTGAGCCGCAGGAATTGTGCCAGGTGTCACCCCCAGATCGACTTCGCCGTAACCCGTCCGACTCTTGACGACTTCCTTCAAACTTGCCTGAATCGTTCCCGCAGCGCGATGGGCATTCAGCCGAACGACGCCAACAGCGACCCCGTCGCCAAAAATCGTCAGCAGGGCGAACGTCTCGCTCACTGGACAGCAGAAAAAATGTTTCCCGGCGCCATGGCAAAAAACTTCCGGCGCTGTTTGCTCGCCGAGTTGCTGGGCGAGCATCTGAGTTGAACCGAACATTCCGGCCGCAAGCACGCCGATCGCGTTTGGATCCGGCTGAGGCGAACCAGCAGCTGCTGGCCCGATTTCGTGCATCAGAATCGCCCCGCTGTGCTCGATCAACGCGACCGAATCGGCCTCCGTCTCTCGAAGAAATTCCTGCAACGCCTCGCGAAACCAGTGCGTCGATTCGCTGGTCAAATTGAGGTTGTAGTCGCCGGAAATCGCCGGAACGCTGGTCTGACCGGCGGCTTCGCTCATGGTCAGGCGGTTGCGGCCAATTCAGGTTGCGTCTGAGGCGCTGAAGTTGCCGGAGCTGCGCTGACATCACGGTTAGCAGCGTGAAAACGAGCGATGGTTTCCTGAGCGACGGCGTTGAGCGTCGCAAAAACGTTGATTCCCTGCGCGGCGACGGTTTCAAAGACCTGGAGCTGTTTCGGCCCGCCGTTCAAAACCATGTCGAGGTGATCTCGGGCGATCGCTCCGGGCACATCGCGCTTGTTGTACTGGAGGACGAGGGGCAAATCCTGGAGAGTCGAGCCTGGATTGTTCTTCTCCAAATTTTCCGCCACGGTCCGCAGCGCCTGGGCGTTGTCTTCGATCCTGTCCGGACCCGAATCGGCCACGAACACGATCGCGTCAACGCCGCGAAGCACCAGCTGACGAGTCGCGTTGTAGGCGGCCTGACCAGGCACGGTGTAGAGCTGAAAACGAGTGTGATAATCCTGAATCAGCACGGAATCGATCGGCAGGTAGTCGAAGAAAACCGTGCGATCGGTCGAAGTCGCCATCGAAAGCAAATCACCGCGCTCTTCAGCGCCGAGCCGCTCATGAATGTGCTGCAAATTCGTTGTTTTACCGCTGTAGGCCGGGCCGCAGTAAACAATTTTGAACTGCACTTCCCGAGTGTCGTGATTTACAAGAGCCATGGTTCAGTTGGAAAGTTTCAAGCCTCAAGCTGGGCGACGCCTCGAGCGACGAGCAGCAGTTTTTCCCGGGTCCCGGGTTCAAATTCGTTGTCGTGATGCAGAACGCTCAAGCAGGTATCTCCTTCAGCAAAGAAACTGATCACGCCGCGGCCAGTCTGCAAAGTAAAGGCCTCAGACGAGCTGAATCCCAAGTCCGTAGCGAGGTTACGAACTTTGTTGTAAATCGCCGGGGCCTGGGCTGCGA
Organism: Verrucomicrobiales bacterium; assembly: GCA_047620505.1. Taxonomy (GTDB): domain Bacteria; phylum Verrucomicrobiota; class Verrucomicrobiia; order Verrucomicrobiales; family DEV007; genus JBLHKS01. Next base: position 36,226 of record JBLHKS010000011.1, read on the forward strand.
GCTGCTCATTTTCAGGATCGCCTGCGCGTTTCGCGGCAATCGCGCCGCCTCGAACCACCACCGCACCCTGGATGTCTTTCCACTGGCAAACGCGGTCCAGTACGGTTTGGAAGGAGAAGGCCTGGCTGCCGCCGAAAATCGCGCGCAGTTCAATATCGCGCATCGGTCCATCGAAGCCCAAACCGCCCAACGCGGCAGCAGATGCTGGCGGAGTTGGCGCTGGGGATGGACGTGGAGTCCGGGCCGAAATTGAATTCGACGCTGCGACCGGAGCTGGAATTGGCGCGGGCGCCGGGGTGGGAGCCGCGACAGCTGGCGGGCGCGAAACTCGAGCCGGACGAGCCGGAATTTCGTCGAGAGAATCCAGCTGGGGAGCCTCCTTCTTTCGAGGGCTATAGTCTGGTGAAGGGAGAAATGGGTTCAGATCATCGCCTCCAGCTGCAGGCGGTTCTGCGATGGGAGGAGCCGGGGTTGGATTCACGCGTTGCGCCCGGGCCGATCGAGCCCGCGCGACAGCAAAAGGATTGTCATCGGTCGAATCAGGAGCTGGAGCCGGGGCTTGTGGTTCAGGTTCGACCGGAGCCCTCTTGCTGGGTTCGTAGCCGTTCCCATTTCCGTTTCCGGCTTGAATCGTCTCCTGCTGTTTCGGCTCTTCAACTCTGAACGGGTTTTTCTCGTCCCCCCCTACATTGGCTGCGGCGCTTTCTGCAAAGGCTCCAGCCGGCTTGGCGATCGGCCTTTCCGGCTGCGGGCGTTGCGGCGGAGGTGAGATTTCGACAATTTGTCTCGCCTCTTCGCGAGCTGCGTCAGAAAACGGCGTTACGATCGCGGCGGGCGGAGAATCCTCGGCCACTCTCGCTCGAACTGGCGGAGACGGCACGAACGCTTCAGCCTCAGGGGCCGAATCGGCGTCGCTCGGCAGCTGGTGAAAGATATCCTTGAGTGGAATTGAAATCTCAGCGTTTGGATTGGCGTGGAGCAGCGTCTCCTGGCTCAAATCGTCGACGTAATTGGTTAATTCTCTGATCGTCAGCGATACACGGCCAGTGGCGAGTTGCGATTTGATCGATTCGAGCGGAATCCGAGCCTGGCCGGCCGGCGGCAGCGATTCCAGGGAGATCCCTAGAAGATGAGGCTGTGCGCCTCGCAAGAGCTGGGGCACTCCAAAAATGAGAACCGAACCAGAATTGTCGGCCGGCACTGGAGGCCTTGCCGCCGGTGGCGGAGGAACCGGGCGATCGAGCGTTTCGATGACCTGGAACGGAGTTACGACTGAGATGTTCGCCGTTTTTTTGTTCGCGGGCGCGGCCTGAGCCACAGCGGTGACCGCGCGGTCTTCCACGATTGGCTTGAAGGGTGACGGCGGCTGAGGCACGAAATCGACCCGAGGAGCTGGAGCCGGATTGGATTGCTCGCGGACCTCAAACGGATCAAATCCGGCTGCCGGCGGCTGACCGCCGAGATCTCCCAAGCTTCCAGCATGTCCGTTTCCGTTTCCGTTTCCATTTCCGTTCGACGGCGCAACTTGGAACGGTGAAGAATTGGCCGCTCCGTTTCCATTATTCGAATGCGCGGGCTTTTCCACGACGGAGAATGGGCTCGATCCGGGAGGCGGAGGCGAAATTGTCGGCTGAAGGCGTCCGGCGACGGTCGTGGCTCCCCGAATTGGAAGCGGCAGCGAGATCGCCGCGTCGTTCACGTCTGAGATCGGCTGGGCAAACAAATGCGGACAAGCCTTATAAATTCGGGAAAGAGAAGTTTTCAGCAGCTGCTGGCTCGGATCCTCCGCGGAAACCGGCAATTGAAGCGTAATTGGTGCGTTCGGAGGTGCTGCCGTTGAAAGCAGGTAATCCGGAATCAGCTCCATCAGCGTTCCAGGATGAAAAATATAGGCTTTGGACGGCAGCGTGGAGACTGGCTGAAATCCATTGGAGTTTGGGCCCGCGTGAGCTGGATAAACTGGGTTTTCGGATCCAGGAGCCGATTGAGCGTCCGCATGCGAGGGGTGACGCCCGCTGCCGATCGGGGGCATATTCTCTTCTTTTGCGAAGAGGTCTCGAAACTGAAATGCCATGCAAAGAGTGGCCGCAAAGCCGCGTTAGGAAGTTGGAGGAGGGGGAACCTTCAGACGGATGAAATTCGAGCGAAGTTTATTCGGTTTTTATAAAAATTACAGCAAGTTTTAAAATTATTCCGCCTCTGATCATTTTTAGGGCCGCGACCAGCTTTTCCGAACCACCGAATCCAAGGCCAGATGGGGCATTCCGTTTTCGAACTTGTCCCAGTGCACCATCACTTCCGCTGCCAGCGGCTCGCTTTCCCAGCTCAATTCTTCAGCCAGTCGTTTTCCCGCTTCTGACTCGATTGGCACAAACGCATATTGAGTCAATCCCGGGTAAGGCGGGTCGATTTTGTAGCAGATCAGCGAGTCGACATCTGGAATCTGATCGCGATCCGCCTCGTGATATGAAATCCGCTGGATGACGACTCGGAAGGCCGCCGGCTGGCTTGGTTTCTCAGCCGCGAATTTTTCGAATTTGCGATCACGAAATTCTGTAAACAGCTCCCAATCGACAAAATGCTCTTTTTCCTGCTCGCGAACGATTACCGGAAACCCGTCCTCGTCCGGCAGCGTCAGAAAAAACACGAACATGTTGCCGCCGGATTCGTGCTGCTCGCTGTGGAAAAAATCCAGACGGTAGTCGCGGACCGGTGGATCATTTTGATCCGCATAATAAGCCTTTAGCTCCGCCTTGAGCTTGTCTCCGTTGTGAACAAAGGCGGCTCGCTCTTCCCAGCTCGCAGCTTGGAGGAACTCTTGAATCGCCTGACGGGCCGGACCGAGGATTCCGGTCGGGGGATCGGTTGAGATTTCAGGACTGCCAACGCCCGTGTCCGTGATCACGCTGGTCGCGTTGTTCGCGTCGCTGATTTGAACCGGTGCCTCAGGAACGATGGCCGCAGGGTCAGGCACGGGAGTTTCGATAATCGTAATCGGCGGAGCTGGATCCGTTACCGCGACTGCATCTTCGGGAAGGGCTACCGGCTCAGCGACAGCCGGCGTTGCTGCGGGTGCAGCAGGCAAAACGGCTTGGATTTCCGCGCGAGACGGCGTGTTGCCGACGGAATCTCCATCGCCGCCGATCACGCCCATTTTCCAAAGCAGATAGCCGATTGCTCCCAGGAGAACCACGACCAGACCCGCCAGCAGCCAGGGAAACGGCTGTTTTGTCCGACTGTATTGAAGCGCTGGAGTTGGATGGACGAGCGGAATTCCGGAACCTTGAGACTGCGGAGTTGCGCCGGGATCAACGATGCCGCCGCCAGCAGCTGCTGCGGTTGAAGAATGCGTAAGGCCCATCGCGACCCCGAGCCCGGCTGGCTGACCGGCTTGCGGCGAAGGGCTCGTCCCGACATAATTCTGAGAATCAAGCGCTACCCCGTTGGGCTGATAACCGCGTTGGGGTTGCGGCTGCGGATTCACGGGCACGCGATGCTGCTGAGGATGCGAGGGCAGCTCGGGCTCTGGAACGGATGTCGAAGGCAGCCCTGCTTCAGCCGGCGTTTCCAGCGGCATCGTACTTTGCTGAAGCCGCGTGTCGAAGCCTGGCTGCGGTAGCGGCTGCGTCGATCTGGGAGCCGTGATCTCGACCGAGCACATCGGACAGGGTCCGGTTTGACCGGCCAGCGCGATGCTGACCTGGAGTTTTGCGCTGCACGATGGGCAGGTGAAAGTAAGCGTATCCGAAGCTGCGGCTTGCATGATCTGGCTGGGCTGGAAGCGAGTCGAACAGTTGTTGGGTTAGCTGTTCGACTTATAACAATGTCAGGAGGCCATAGTGAACGATATTTACTATTAGCCGATAATTAAGAAAGCCTAAGTATTTAGCACGTCAAACGGTCTTCTACAATTCTACGACGCATTTTTGCTTCGATTTCTCTGGAGGCTTTCTGGGAATTCTGACATTCTCATGGTTTTCACAAACCTCCCTTCAGACATGAAATCTCGTTTCTCGATTCACCGCCTCATGATCGCTGCCCTCGTTGCGATCTCTCTTTCGCTCAGCAGCTGCTACAATTATCGCTACATGACGCCGACTCAGCGCGGCGCGACCAACGGTGCTCTCATCGGCGCTCTCGCCGGCGGCCTCATCGGCTCTGGCGACGGAAATTGGGGCAAAGGCGCGATTGTCGGTGCCCTGGCCGGCGGTCTTGTCGGTGGCTCACTCGGCTACAATCGCGAAAGACGCGGTTACTACGGACCTCGCCACTATGCTGGCTACCGCTAAGCGTCGGCAGTTTCCGGATTCGGCGAAATCGGCGGTGGCAACGGCGGTGGGGTTTTCTTCGTCCGCACGATCACCGTGCCGCTGATCAAATCGTGCCAACCGCGATTGCGGCGATCCACGAGGATCCAGAAAAAGCCCAACAAAAGCGGAATCTGCATCAGCCACGTCTGGAAAAGCGGTCCGTACCTCTCCATCTGCTCCAATTCCGGATTTCTCAACGCCATCAGCCGGAGAATCGGGACTGGCGTGAACGAAATGATGTAGCCGAAAAACCGAAGCACCAGCCGCCCTGGATGCGGGCGGTCGCCTGTTTTCAAGTCGACGATTTTCAGGTTGCAGATCCGTTTCCCCGGCGTCGTCTGCCAGTACCGCCACATCAAAACGACGCCTGTCAGCAGGGCCAGATTTACTGGAATTCGAATCCACCAGCTGATCTCAATCGTCTTCTTAAAGTCGGTTTCGCCCGTCTTGAGCGTTTCGATCAGCTGAGGAATCGAAAACACGCATGAGATCGCAAAAATGATGGCGACGTCGATCGATTTGGCGAGCAATCGAATACCGAAGCTCGCGCCGACGATCGGGTCGGATCCTGAGGACTGCGACATGAATGAATTTCCCTGGAGCAAGCCCCAGAACGGTCAGGCGACCTTCGCGATCGCGTTCATGCTCAACGACGGATTGCGGTAAGCGGTCTTCGAGCCGGAAGGCACGTCGCTGCCGACGATCGCGTTGAACGAAAGGCGTTTGTCGCTCAGAAAGGCCGGATACATGATCGATTCGCCTTTGATCGAGACCGAGCAAATGTGGTTTTTGCCGAATTTCTGGATTCGCAGCTGGCAGGTTAGCGGGCGATGCGGAAGGAGCGGCGCGGAATTCAGGTAGCCGAGCGTGCCAGCTCCGTTGAGCGCGTCGATCACCGCTCCAGTGCTTGGGTCGATGGCGATCGCGAGCCCCTTCGTGTAGTCCGGGCTGACGAGGCCGCACAGCAGCTGCTGGCGGATTTGATCATGACGAAGCTCGACGTCAAAGCTGACCTCTGAGTTGAATTCAGTGACTCGGGAAGCATCAACGATTGTGATGCCAAAGGCTTCAGGCAAAGGGTGAACCGCGTTGGTCTTCATGATGATTTTGGAGCGAGAGCTGACGAATTCCCCACCGGTCGATTGGGTCGGAACCGGGGAAGGAAGACGGATTAGTTTTGAGGAGGAGGTAGAACGGGTGGTCATGGTTGTCGGGAATTGACAGTTTTAGAAGAATAAGGGGAAATAAGAATTTCCACAACACGAACAATAACAAAAATTTTCAAATTCAGGCAAGTAGAAATATAAATTTTTCTTAATTTTCAAAATCACACCCTTTTCTGAGTCCTGACGGAGCCAGAATCACAAAAAATGAGCGTGCGGTTTTTGACGGTGCATCGCCTGGACGGACTCAAAGTTTTGTTCCAATATTTTCTCATGATAAAATCCCGCCTCGTCCTTCTCCTGGCTGCCTTGGTGCCAGGTTTCGTTTTAACTCAGCCGAGTTCGCTCCTCGCGGGCGACTGGACTCAGTTTCGCGGACCCGGCGGACGAGCGACGAGCGACGCCACGACCGTTCCAGCTGAGTTCACCGAGGAAGATTACAATTGGAAAATCGATCTGCCTGGCCTTGGCCACGGATCGCCGGTTGTCTTCGGCGAAAAACTTTTCCTCACCGTCGTAACCGCAGACAGCGAGCGAAAAGTGATCTGCTACGACACAAAGGATGGCGAAATCAGCTGGCAATGGGCGCAGAAATTCGATAAACACGGCAAGCACGATTTTAACGAATTCGCGTCGACAACACCCTGCCTTGACGATAAGGCGCTCTACATTTCCTGGTCCTCCGGCACCAATTTTCACGCAATCGCGCTGAATCACAACGGGCAGCTGCTGTGGGAGCGCGAGCTCGGCGGCTTCAAAGGCGATCACGGCAGCGGCACTTCACCCGTGCTCGTCGGCGGAAATCTTTTTCTCTTCTGGGACGAGCTCGGCAAACAGCGCACGAGCTACGCGATGATCGACGCGGGTTCCGGCGAGACGATCTGGAAACACGTCCGCGATTGGCCCAGCGATCGCAAAGAACTGAAAACGACCTACAGCACGCCGACACTTTTCGAGAATTCCAAGGGCGAGACGGAAATTCTCGTCTCCAGCATGGCTTTCGGAATCCAGAGTCTCGATCCGCAAACCGGCGAGGAAAACTGGCGTTTCGACGAGCAAGCCGGTGTCCGAACCGTCGCGTCCCCGGTGGTTGAGGACGGCGTGATTTTCGCGACCTGGGGCTCTGGAAACGGGGCGAAAGCCCACGCCGCGATCATCGCCGGCAGCGAAAACGAGGACGGGAAGCCGACGATCGCCTGGAAGTGGGACAGCAACAAGGGACTGCCCTACGTTCCGACTCCCCTCGCCCACAACGGCCTGCTTTACATGTGGAACGACGCGGGCGTGCTCACTTGCGTTCGTGCGAAAGATGGCGAGGTCGTTTTTGGCCCGGAACGCGTCTCCGGCCGCTATTTCAGCAATCCAATTCTGATCGGCGACAAGATTTATTGCGGAAGTCGCGAAGACAGCGAAGGCGGCCCGGCGATCGTCGTGGTCGAAGCCAGCGAGACCTTCAAAATCCTCGCTCGCAATCCGCTTGAGGCCGGCGTGAACGCGACTCCGGCTGTCGCCGATGGAAAACTTTTCATTCGGACGGACAAGCACCTGATTTCGGTCGGCGGATGAAAGCGCTCAGGCTGATTTTAACCGGATTTCTCGCATCAGCAGCTGCTGGCGCGGCGATCGCGCAGGAACCCGAGGTCAAGACCGGCGGCATGCTCTATTCAAAAGAGCCTCGCCGCACGCTTTCGATTTTCTACCCAGATAATTGGGACGCCGCCGACAAGCGCCCAGCGCTCGTGATTTTCCGCTGCAACATCCCGGAGCAGCGCGAGCATTTTCGGAAACTCGGCATGGTCGTGATCAAGCCGCAAACGGCTCCGGTTAACTCGGGAAATCTTCCAAAAATGACCTTGGAAGAAATCGCTGCGGCCGCCAAACCTCGCGACCAGGTTGCCGACACCAAAAGCGCGATCCGCTTCATCCGGGCCAACGCCGCGAAACTCGGAATCGATCCGGAAAAAATCGTCGCGACCGGGACTTCGGGCGGCGGAGACCTCGCTCTGCAATCGCACTTGAACCAAGCCTTCGAACACGAGCAGGACGACGAATCCGTTTCGTGCAGCCCGGATGCGCTCCTCCTCTACTGCCCGGCTTTTGACGGGATCGACATCTGGTTCGTTAAAAGCGCGACGCTCCTCGAACAGACCAAAACCGACGCCCCTGCGTTTTCCCAGCATCTCGAGAACTTCGCCAACACCGAATCCGAGTACGCGACGCCGCTCAATCATCGTGCGGATTTGATCAAATTGGCGGCTTCGTTAGGAAAAGACGAAGGAATCGATGCGGCTGAAGTCGAGCGGTTCCAGAAAATTCTCGAGCTTTTCAACAACCGCGATTGGCAGCTGCTCCATCCGGTTGCAGACGCGATGAAAATGTCCGCTTCTCGAATTCTGACTGAGGAGCCGCTTCCGCCAACTTTGATGCTGTTCGGAACCCGCGATCATCTTCGAGAACCGCAGGAAGCTTTCGTCGAGCATGCGCGAAAACTCGGGCAGAAGTTCGAAGTTAAAATCTACGAAGGCGGCGGCCACAGTTTCATGACTCAACCCGCGTTTCAGGAGCCCAGCACGCGCGACGTCCAGACCTTTCTGGAGGAACGCGGATTCCTCCCAATCAACTGAGCGCCTCACGCAGCTCGCCCAGAAAATCTCGCTCGCCGATCTGGCCTAACGCCGTCAGCTCCGCGCTCAGAACTTCAAACGCAGGTTCCCCGCAAGCATCCGCGCGACCGCAGTGAGTCAGGCTGACGAAACCCGGATAGTCTGGAAAATTCTGCGGATCGGACTCGCGATCGAAGAGTGTCAGGACGCCTTCATGGATCGAAAGCGGGTGCATCCAGCAAGTGAACGGTTTGTAAAACCAGGGCTGCTCACCGAGATCAGCTGCCAGGGCCTGAAGCCCGCATTTCGCGTCGCTCGTCAGAAAAACGCACTGCGTCTGGGCGAAGTGATTCGGGTAGTCAAAAACCCGCTCGGCCATCGGTTCAGCGCGCGTCGCCGTCTTCAATCCCGAGTACCCGCGCCAGCGATTTCGCACGACCGTCTTCGCCGGAAGATCAAGCCCGAGAGCCTCGAAAAAATCACGATGCTCGTCCACGAGTTTCGGGATCAGCGCCGCTTCATCGGAATTGAGGTAGGCCCCATCGTGGCAGCAGGTCCCATGGCAAGTTCCCAGATCGCAACCCCGAATCTTTCGGCCTAACGCGGCGTGATCCAGCTTCACTTCAGCCAGCAGCTGCTGGACGTAGCGCGCGGTTTTCACCGAGGAGCGATCCCTAACAGATTCCGAACTCGCTTCCAGGGAGCGAGCGCGATGTCGGCGCCGTCGGCCTCGTTTCGATCCACATAAAATCCGCACGACGTCCCGCCATCCAGATTGAGCGCCCGGTTAACTTTCCATTCTGAAATGACGTCGGGAGACGAAAGAACCTCGGCCAATTCTGCCAGTGTCAGGGACGAAGTCGACGCCACGGCCCAGTTTCCTCGCCAGTCTGTCAAAACCGCCGTCCGCCGCCTGGCGTTCGTGTCGTCGAGTCCGCGAACCGGCGCTGCGCTCTCAACGAGATACGGCCCGCCCTGCAGCAGCGCCGTCGTGTCTGCCCGATCCCGATACGCGCTTCGCCGAATCAGATCGATTCCTTCCGAATTGCTCGTGATCACCCCGCTGGTCAGAAATCCCGAAGTCGTAAATTTCCCAACACTTTCGCCACCGGCGATCATCAGGCCGATCGGCGAAAAGTCCGGCTCAAAAAAGCCGCCGTTCACGCCCGCAATGCAGCTGTGAGCCCGCAAAGCCTCGACGTGAGACGAATATTTCGGCGTGCTGCCGCCAAGGTCGACCACCTCGAGTTTGCAATCCTTCGAGTTAAAAAAAACAAGGTGCAGCTTGGCCGTTTTGCCGCTCTTCGATTGAATCGAGCGCTGAAGATAGACGACGTTGTTCCCCGCTTCGCTGCGGTCCGAATCGCCGTCTGTGCTCCAGGTTTCGGCCGACCCAAGGGACGCGAACGCGAGGGTAAGAAAGGCCGGAATCAGCAGCTGCTGGAAAGTCATCGATGCAAGATGCCCGCGTTTTAAGGATTCGGCAAGGACCGTTCAGAGTCGTCAGGCATCGGAAGTCGGCTTGATGGCCAAAGCCAGAACGGTCTGGAAATGCGGCGGCACCTTTTCTTTGGAAACGATCGTGGTTTCGATCGCGCTGAATCCAGATTTCTTGAGGAATTCATGCAACTCGACCTCCGCGAATCCTAACCACGTGTCATGATAAAGATCTCGAGCTTCCTCAAAGCCATGCTTGAGCAAATCGAGGATCACGATCCGGCCGCCGGGCCGCAGAATTCGAAAAGCCGAGTCGACAGCGCGCTCTGGCCGGCTCGCGTGATGCAGCGCCTGGCTGAGGAAAACGAGGTCCATCGCTTCATCATCGATCGGCGGATTTTCCAGATCGCCGTGCCGAAATTCCAGATTCGTAAAACCGTGATCCTTCGCGAGCCCGGAGGAGACTTCGATCATCTTTTCCGAATTGTCGACGCCGATGACCTGCTCGGCCTGCTGTGCAAGAAGCTGGGAAAACGTTCCCTCGCCAGACCCGAGATCCGCGATTTTCATCGGCGGCAAAAGCTTGAGCAACGTCTCCGCGAGCGCCTTCCAACTCCGGCCAGGAACGTACTTTTTGCCGAATTTTCCGGCTAACTCATCGAAATACGCCCGCATCCGGTCGTCACGATTTTTTCGAACCAACTCAAGCGCAGCGAGATCCGTTCGAGCTTCCTCGATCTCCGCCTCCACCGAATCCAGCAGCTGCTGAAGATCGAGCCCGCCGTTGATGTCGGTCGCCAGAGCGTAAATCACTTTTTTCCCCGAACGCCGATCAACCACGAGGCCGCTCTCTCGAAGCTGAGCGAGTTGGGTCGAAATCCGGGACTGCCCCATCGAGAGAATTTCCTGCAATTCGGCCACAGAAAGATCTTCCTCACGAAGTAATCGGAGGATGCGCAAGCGGGTCGGGTCAGCGAGCCCGCGGAGCGATTTCAGGATCGAGGCCACGGAAAAACGTAAAACATCAAGTTATCACGATTTGTAGATATGAAAAGTCTGTGAAGACCTTCTTCATTTTGCCGCCGCCAAGCCAGCCTGGCGGAAATCTGCCTACCTCGTGATGTTGTCGGGTTGAACGCGCGGGCTTTCCTTGTTTGAGAGCGCCGAACCGCCGCCCAAAACTCGGATCAGCTGAGGCGCTTCTTTTTACCAATCGTCTGTGCGGAACGGCACGCCGGGCAGGCCATCTTTGTTGTAAAGATTCGCCCGGGTCGGGTTGCCGGCCCACGCATAACGAACGGCCACAGGCACCGAAACTTCTGATGATGTCAGGACGATCGAATCTCCATCAATCGTAGCCTTCGCCCAGTGCCAGACTTTGTCTTCTCCGGCGATCGCAAAGCCTTCGACACCGGTCGATCCGGATCCCCCATCGATGTTCAGCTGCTCCGCCACGGCGACCGGCTTCAGGCCGACTTTTTTGCCAGGCATCAGGCCGCCGCCGACGTGATCGAAGCTGACGCGAGCTTCGCCGCCTTTGACCTCAAGGCCTTTGAATTTCGGCCCGCTAACGACGATGTCCTTCTTGAAAATATCGCGCAGCGCCCAGCGTGCGAGCCGTTTGCCGACGTCCTGCTTGTTCTTCGGATGAATGTCGTTCGCCTCACCGATATCGGTGATCACGGCGAGGCCGGTGTGCGGGAGTTCGAGCACGCGAGTTTGGCCGTCGCGGATTTTCGCGTAGCCGTCGCCGCCTGCGGGAGTTGTCTGCGGAGTCTGGAAATTGGCGAGCTGAACGACGTAAAAATAGAGAGGAAAATCGCCCTGATCCCAGACCGTTCGCCAACCTTCAACCAGCGCGCGCAGCTTGTGAAAATAAGCCTCGCCTTCGTTGCCGTTCGACTCTCCCTGATACCAGATCGCGCCGCGGACGCCGTAGCCCACTAACGGAGCCACCATCGCGTTGTAAATTGTGGTCGGCTGGCCCTGATTCGTATAGCCGGGCGTTTGCGGGGGAGCGGAAACGCCTTCGCCAGCTTTGAGCGATGTGCGGTTCTCGGAAATCCAGGTTTCGAGCGCATCGATATGAGCCGACCAAGTCGTTTTGCCGGATTCGGTGGTCGCATCGAAAGCGTCGACCTGCTTTGACATCGAAGCCAATTCTTCGACCCCACGGAAACCGATTGGCGGCGTCCACGGCTCGACTCGCGTGCCGCCCCAGTTCGTGCCGATCAAGCCGATCGGAACACCGCCCTCAGCGTGCAGCTCGCGGCCAAAGAAATATCCGACGGCAGAAAAATTACCAACGGTCGCAGGCGAGCAGAGAGCCCAGTTTCCATTCAATTTGTCTTTCGGGCTCGGCGCGATCGTGTGGCCGAGGACGTCGAACAGGCGAATCTGAGGATAGTCGGCAGCTGCAACTTCTTCCTGTGGATTCAGGGCCTGGGTGGTCCGCCATTCCATATTCGATTGGCCCGAACAAATCCAGACATCGCCGATCAGCACGTCTTTCAAAAGCAGCTGCTGCCGGCCGCTCACGATCTCGATCGTCTGGCCTTCGGCGTTGGCCTCAGCGATCGGATCGAGCTTCAATTTCCAACGTCCGCGCTCATCGATTTTCGTCGTTTTTTCCTGACCGGCGAACTTAATCGTAACGTCGGAGCGAGGGTTTCCCCATCCCCAGATCGGGTTCGCGAGGCCGCGTTGAAGGACCATGTGATCGCCGAATACGGCGGGCAGTTCGAGCGCGGCTTGAGCCGTGATGGCTGCGAAGAAGCAGAGAAAGGCGACGAGAAGTTTTTTCATTGTTAGTGTGAATTTCGATCGGCAGAAATCGCCGACATGGAAAACACGCGTTAGCGCAAGCGATCCTTTCCGAGGTGCGGAACCAAGCGGTTTGGCGAAGTCTGACAAGAAAAACGACCTCAGCCGAAATGGCCGAGGTCGTTGCGAAAATCAAAAATGGAATTGAGCGAGTCGCCGACTCATTCCACCGCCGAAATGGTGTCAGCGGTCGGGAAATTCTTGCTCAGCGGAATCGTCACCTCGCCGGTGATCGCCCACTCGGTGCCGCGCTGAATTGTGTTGTAAAATCCGACGCACTTCATCGAGTAGTCGGCGTGGCCCATCGGCGTGTGGAAAACGCGGCCTTCGCCATATTTGATCGTGAAGATCATCGGCTCCTGGCGCTTGGTTTTTTGGCTGAGCGAGGTTGCGAGCACTTCCATGTTTGCGGCCGGCCCACGAAGGGAGTCGTAAAGCTCGTCCTTCTGATGCTTCCACTTTGCTGGCATTCCTTTGGTGATCGGATGATCCGGATTGAAGACTTCGACGAGGAATTCGTGCTGCGGACCGTGCGAACCTCCGTTGCCTGGAGTTTCATCGCGGAAAACTTCGCCGTCCTTTAGATAAACGTAAGGACCGTGTTTTTCGTTTCGACCGCCCCAGCCGCCGAGGCCGATCATTTCGTTGTACTCGGGCCACAGGCCGAAGGAATTGTTCGCCGCGTGAACGATCACAACCGCGCCGCCATCTTTAGTGTACTTGACAAACGCGGCACCGACCGCGTCCGGCCACATCTGGCCGTTGTAATTGCTGAGGATCGCGTCGTACTTGCCGAACTCCGGTTTCCAAGCGTCCCAAGCGGCTTTGTCGGCGTTATTTGGCGGGCTGGTAGAGACGTCGACTTTGAAACGGCCGCAGCTTTCGAGCGCATCGACGAGGACCGGGGTAGTGGATTTCCAGTTGTGATTATTCTGCCCATCGATGATGAGCACGGAAAGAACTTTCGGAGCATCCTGGGCATAGGCAGTCGGCTCGGCGAATTTGAAAATGGCGAATGCCGCGACAAACGCGACAAAGGTTAGGATAGCGAGTTTCTTCATATTGAACGGAAGTTTGAAGCGGATGAAGTCGCTTGTCCAGCGCGAGCCAGCCAGCAGCTGCTGGATTCAGCCAAGGTGTTTTCAATCAATGCGCGCATTCGACCAAATCACGCGCGGCTTGGCGAATCCCCTTATCAGATGTTATCGGTGTTTTTCCATGAGTTCACCCACCGATCAAATTTCTCCAACCGACGCCAATTCGCTGCTGAGCGTCGTTCTCGAATCGGCTCCGACTGGGCTCATCGCGGCGAATCAACATGGCGAAATCGTGCTCGCGAACCGCCGGGCCGAGGAACTTTTCGGCTACTCAGACGGTGGACTGCTCGGCCTCAGCGTTGAGGATCTGATGCCGGAATTTCTTCGAGATGCGCACGTCCATCTCCGGGAGGGGTTTGCGAAAAATCCGGAGCCGAGGCTGATGGGTGAGGGGCGCGACCTTTTCGCGAAGCGGCACAACGGCGAGGAATTTCCGGTAGAGATCGGATTGACGCCGATTTCGACACATCGGGAAAAAATGGTCGTCGCCTCGATCGTCGATATCAGCCAACGCAAGGAGGCGGAAGGCCAGCTCAAGCTCCAGGCGGAGATTCTTTCGAGCGTGCACGACGCAGTCATGCTGGTTAGCCCGGAAGGCGTGATCAAAACCTGGAATGCGGGCGCGGAGGCGGTTTTCGGCTACTCGGCAGACAAAGCTGTCGGTCAGCACTGCGCGTTGCTCCTGCCGCCCGAGGATGCGAATCGTTTCGAGCGCATTCAACGCCAGGTGCTCCAGAACGGGAGCTACGAATTCAGCACGATCTGCGTTCACCAAAGTAATAAGCAGATCTCGGTTTCAGTTCGGGCCACGCTGCTGCCGGCCGATTCCGATGAGGCCAACAGCCTGGTCATCTGCGCCAGCGACATCACCGATCGCAAAGAGCTCGAGCAGAAGGTGATCGACGTGAGCGAAGCCGAGCAGCAGCGCATCGGTCAGGACATCCACGACGATCTCTGCCAGCAGTTGGCCAGCATCGGCTGCCTTACCAAAGTGCTCGAGAAGCGACTCGACAGCGTCTACGCCGAGGGTGCTGAAAATCTCGCTCGAATCGGGGAAATGGTTTCCCAGGCGAATGTCAGGGCGCGCGAAATCGCTCGGGGTCTCGCGCCTTCGATGCTGAAGAGTGAGGGCCTGCCGGGCGCACTGCGCGACCTCGCCGAACGAACGGCTCACGCCTATGAAATCAGCTGTGTCGCCGAATGTCCGGAGACTCTGGAAGTTCCAAACTTGAAGATCGTATCGCATCTCTATCGAATCGCTCAAGAAGCGGTGAACAACGCCGTTAATCACGCCGACCCGAGACGCGTGACAATTCGGCTGAAAAGTAAAGAGAACCGAGTCGCGCTCGAAATCGAGGACGACGGAAGCGGAATCGCTTCGCCAACGCAGTCCAGTGGAATGGGCCTCCTCACAATGGCGCACCGGGCCCAGCTCATCGGCGGCGACTTTAACATCCATTCCGGCCCCGAAGGCGGAACTCGAATCCAATGCCAAGCTCCTCTAACATGAAACGAATTCTCATTGTCGATGACCATCCCGTGATGCGATTCGGACTCGTTTCGCTGATTAATTCGAACGAAAATCTCACCGTCTGCGGCGAGTGCGGATCGGCCTGCGAAGCGATGGAAGCCTGCCAGCGGGAAGCTCCGGATCTAGCGCTTGTCGACATCACGCTTCCAGACAAAAATGGCCTCGAACTGGTCAAGGACCTCAGAGCCTGGAACGAGCAGCTGCTGATTCTGGTCGTCTCGATGCACGAAGAAAACGTCTACGCCGAGCGGGCTCTGCGGGCCGGCGCTCGCGGCTACGTAATGAAGGAAGAGGCGGCCGACAAACTGGTCGAAGCGGTCGGCCAGGTTCTCGCGGGCGGCGTCTACGTCAGCCCGAAAATCTCCGCCCGAATCGTTCAACAATTCGCGGACTCGGGTGGCTCCCCGGAATCGCCGATCGGCCGCCTGACCGACCGCGAACTCGAAGTTTTCCAACAAATCGGTGAAGGAATGGCCAGTCGCGAGATCGCAGCAAAGCTTACCATCAGCGTCAGAACCGTCGACGCCCACCGCGCTCACATCAAAGAAAAGCTGGGGCTTCGAGACGCGACCGAGCTGATGCACCAGGCCGTCAAGTGGGTCGAAACCGGTTCGTTCGCCTGACTCGGTTTTTGGGATACGTACGGAGATTGCGTACGCTGCGTACGCACCAGTACGGTCATGCCGATCGGATTCGCCGCGAATATCGCTGATGCGCGACCGCGTTCATGATTCAAATCAACATGAACACTCCAGCCACCCTTGATTCCGTTGAAGACCGCGCTCTTGCTCGCCTTGTCGAGTCCAGCCTCTTCCAGACCTACCGCTCCGCCTTCAAACTTGCCACCGGGTTTACCATCGAACTCATCAACGCCTCTGACGAAAAGGCCTGCGGCCAGCCAGCCGGCGACAATTCGTTCTGCGAACAAATCAACAAGGGCGGAGGCTGTGAATCGTGCCGCCGAACCCACGAATCACTTCTCGAGTCGAGCGGGAGTCGCGCCCGAGCCGTCGAATGCTTCGCAGGTTTCAAGGAAGCCGCCGTTCCGGTCCGCTGCGGAGACGAAGCGGTCGGGTTTCTGCGACTCGGCCAAATCATTGAGGGTTCGCCGAACGAAGATGCGTTCGAATCCGTCGCCGAAGAGCTAAAGGGCTCCCATTCGGCCGCCGAACTCAAAAAACTGCGGACGGCCCACGGTCAGACGCCAGTTATGGAGTCCGAGCGCTTCGTTGGGTGCGTTACGCTTCTCTCGGCGTTCGCGCTGCAACTTTCCGAAGAAATCAGCCGGATCGCGATCGAAGACGCCAGCTCGGAGCCCGAAGCCGTTAGCCGCGCCAAGCAATACGTCAACGCGCACCTCGAGGATCGGATCACCCTCGAAGCCGTCGCGAACCACGTTCACGTCAGCCAGTTCTATTTCTGCAAAATCTTCAAGCAAGCGACCGGCATGACTCTGACCGAGTTCGTCAACCGCCGCCGTGTTGCCTGGGCCAAGCGCAAGCTGCTCGATCCGCGAGCCCGCGTTACCGAAATCGCCTACGACGTCGGCTACCAGTCGCTTTCCCAATTCAATCGCAGTTTCCTGCGTTACGCAGGCGAATCGCCAACCAGCTTCCGCACACGAGGCGGAACTACCGAAGCGCTCCGCCCCGCCGCCGCCTGAGCCTTACCTCTTCCCACCGCGTTGATTCTTTCGCTCAGTGTGAGAGGAACAGCGCGGTGTCTTCGCGCTCGATCAACTGGTTGGTGAAGCTGCCGACAAACGCGTCCTTGATGAACTTTCGAGCGTGAATCCCCGCCACCACGAGGTCAGCTCCGTCAATCAGACCGTCCTCGTAGACCGAAACCATCGCGGGTTTCTTGCTCGTCACCGTCTGGAATCCGATCTCGTGAGCCCGGAGGCAAGCCCCCGCTCGAGCCAGCAGCTGCTCGGCCTGTTCTTCATTCTCGTGAGCAGTAAACAGCGTAACTTCAAAGTTAAATGGCTGGGCGAAACCGGCGAAATCTCGCAGCGCACGACCAGCAGAAAAACTTCCATCGTAAGCAATCAGCACGCGTTCCAATTTGCCAACGCTCTGCGGGACAGCCAGCACAGGCGATGCCGTCCGGTCGAGTACTTTAGCAAGCGAATCGCCGACACCGTGTTTCTCGTAGTGAAAATACGTCCGCAGCCCCATCACCACGAGATCGTAAACCGCCGAGACTTCGAGAATCAGGTTAGAGGGAAGTCCTTCAATTTGAGTTTCGTGATGAGTCGCGCCTTTCGAATTGCACACGGCGGCGAACTTTTCCCGAGCGCTAGTGATGCTCGCTCGGCAATCGTGTTCGGCCTTGCCGATCGCGTCGATCACGGCTGGCCAGAGCATCATATCCGCAGGCGCGACCTCGCGTCGAATGCTTGGCGTGTCTATCGCAGCCAAACCCTCCAGCCCGGCCTCGTGTTTCAGCGCCACGTCGCAGGCAAGTTCGGTAGCGGCATCGGTGTAGGTGGAAGCGTCCAGTGGGACAAGAATCCGTCGGATAGGTGAAGTCTTCATGCTCTCAACCAATCACGATCGCCAGCAGCTGCTGGGCGCGATTTGGTTTTCCTTCGGCGTTGCTTGGCGTTGTTCGAAGGGTGCGATCACAAGAAAGGGGCGAACAGCGCCAAGATGCGGTGAGCACGTCCGGCTCGGCTTGATTACGATTTCCATAAGATGCTGGAAAAGCCAAGCCCCCGCCCTCCCCGCGAAATAAACTGGGGCACCGTCATTCAAATTACGGTTCTTCCGGTCGCCGTCTCGGCGGGCTTTTTTCTACCGTTGATTTTTCTATTTTTCGACGCCTACAACCAACACTCCGATAAGAAGTCTGGAGCGGCTGATCGCCAGGAAAAGAAAGCCGCATTCTGGGCTGCTCGCGGAGTCGGAGACGACGATGTCAAGCCGTGGGAGGCTTACGCGGCGATCAAGGACGGCAAGAGGCTCTATGGAGTCTACTGCCTGAGCTGTCATCAAGCCGAGGGGCATGGCTTGGCCGGGATGGCTCCGTTCATTCGGAATCCGGATTTTCTGGCGATGGCCTCGGATCAGTTCCTGAGAAACACGATTATCGCCGGACGACCGGGAACCTCGATGATGTCGTGGGCTCATTTAAAGCGGGAGGAAAAAGACAACCTCATCGCCTACCTGCGATCCGCCGAATCAACCGGCCATTCCGTTTCGATCGAGGTGGACTCTCAGCGGAAGCACGAAGGTTCCGCAGAAGCTGGGAAAGGTCTTTACGCGACTTTTTGCGCAGCCTGCCACGGCCAGAACGCCACCGGTTACGCGGAAGGTGGCTCGGGACCCGCGATCGGAAATGGAGGGTTCCTCGCCGTCGCATCCGACGACTTCATTTTCCAGACAGTTAAGCACGGCCGACGAGGAACCGCGATGCGGTCGTTCATGGGTGCCCATGGTTTGGCGAATCTCGCCGAGAGCGAAGTCGGAAGCATCATCGCTTACCTCCGCAGTGATCGCGAACCAGTCGCGATCGCTCCAGCAGCTGCTGGACCGGATCCAAAGGAGGGCCAGATGCATTTTGCTGCAAACTGCGCGGCTTGCCATCAACTCGACGGCAGTGGCTTGCCCGGCATCGCGCCAAGCATCCGAAACGCGGATTTCCTGGCGATCGCCGACGACCATTTCATCAAAGAAACCGTGCGCCGCGGCCGCGTCGGAACCGCCATGATTCAACGGCCGGACCTGACTGAGCCAGTGCTGGATCACATCATCGCTTACCTGCGTTCTGTGCCGTCAAGCTGCGCGCCGAAGGTCACTGTTGATCCCTCCAAACAACTCGCGCAGCTGGGTGACTCGAATGCCGGTCACGACAAGTTCGCGGTCTTCTGCGCGGCCTGTCATGGCGAGGCCGGCAAAGGCTACGTGGTTGGCGGCTCAGGTCCCGCTATCGGGCTACCCGGATTCCTCGACCTCGCTTCCGACGATTACATTTTCCAGACTCTGAAACATGGTCGCTCTGGCACCGCGATGCGGCCGTTTCTCGGTGCCACCGGGCTGGCGAACCTCGCCGAGTCCGACATTCACGACATCATTGCCTACCTTCGAAAACTATGAAACGACGCACATTCGCCAAGTCCGGCTGCACAGCAGCTGCTCTCTCAACAGGAGTCACTAAAACCGGCTGGGCGGTCCCGAATGACGGGATCGAGTTGGAAAAACCGGACTCGCCGACCGATCTCTACGCCGCTTGTCCCTACTGTGGTGTTGGCTGCGGGACGATCCTCAAAACGCAGAATGGCCGGATCACGAACATCGTTCCAGACAAGGATCACCCTACTAACAAAGGGCTTCAGTGCATCAAAGGTCTAACATCCGCCGAAGCAATTTATGTTAACCGCTTAAACAAGCCGTTAATTCGAAAGGACATGTCGGACCCGCTTCGCGGTCATGTTTCCGCCACCAAAGGATCCTACGACCCGAGCTTGTTCCGCGAAGCGAGTTGGGAAGAAGCCGAGGAACTTATCGCGGACCAGATCGCCGAGATTGTCAAAACCTCTGGCGGAAACGCCGTCGGGCTCTACGGATCTGGTCAACTTTCGCTCGAAGGCCAATATCTCGAAAACATCTTCATGAAGGGCGTGATCGGCTCGAACACGATCGAAGCCAACGCCCGGATGTGCATGACCTCGGCCGTAACCGGTTACTTTAAGTCGCTAGGCTCCGACACCCCTCCAACCTGCTACGACGACGTCGAAATCGCCGACATGATCTGCTTCTGGGGCCACAACGCGCGTGGCGCCCATCCGATCCTTTACTGGCGTGTCGCGGACACAAAATCTCAGCGCGACGTTCCCACGCTCGTCGTCGATCCTCGCCGGACCGGCACGGTTCAGGGCTTGGAAAACGTCAATGCCGAAAACAGTTTCCACTTCCCGACGATCAACGGAGATATCTCGATCCATAACGCCTTGGCCTATGCCATTATGGAAGATCACGAGGACGCGGTTGCGTGGGATTTCCTCAAGAGTCACACCACCGGCTGGCAGGAATACGTCGATGCCGTGAAGGCTGGTTACAGACCCGAAGACGTCGAAGACAAGACGAAGATTCCGGCCGCTGAGATTCGGAAAGTGGCTGCGATCTGGGCAAAGGCCAGCATCAAAGGAAGAGAGCGAGGAACTGGCGGGGTGCTGAGCATCTGGGGAATCGGCTACAACCAGCATATCCACGGTCAGCACAACACCATAAGCCTGATCAATCTGATGGCTTTGACCGGCAACATCGGTCGACCCGGTTGCGGCCCGCATTCCCAGACGGGTCAGCCAAACGCGATGGGTGAACGCCTGACCGGCGGCCTGACCGGACGCTTGCCGTTTAACATCGGCATCGAGAATGCCGAACATCGCAAGTGGTGCGCAGAGCAGTGGGGGATCCCTCAGGAGCGGCTCGATGTAGTCGCCGGAATGCAGAACACCGGCATGGCTGTCGGCATGATGGAGCGTGCGATCAAGGGCGACGTTCAGGCGATGTTCCTGATCTACGCGACGCACATCGATCTCCCTGATACCTACAATCTCGCCCGGCCGGCGCTGACGAAGACCTTCACCGTCGTTCAGGAGATCTATAAGGACGCGCCGAATAATCTCTATGCGGACGTGATTCTCCCAGCCGCTACCTGGGGCGAATGGATCAACGGGATCTACGTTCAGTCCGAGCGCAGGCTCTACGTAACCGAAGGCACTGGAAACCCTGTCAAAGGCTGCCGCCCGGACATGGACATGGTGATCGATAAGGGCAAGCTGATTGCCGAACGCCTTGAGCTCGACGCGAAGAAAATTTTCCCTTACGAACGCAAGGAGCACGGCTTCTATGACCCCGAAGAAGTCTTCCGCGATTTCATCAAAGCCTCCAAAGGCACGGACGCCGACCTGACCGGGATTCTGGAAGTTGAAAAGGAAACCGGCGAATCGCCTTACGATCAGATCAAGAGACTGCGCGGCATCCAGTGGCCCGCACCGACCGCGGCAATCGCCAAAGCCGGTGGAACGAAACGACGCTACATGGCGCAGGAAGAATACTGGCCCGGCAAGCCGTATGGCGAGTTTCGTCACGAGGACGGCAAGCTGCACATCCACATGTGCCAGCAGGATTACACGCGTTATCGAGAGATCACCGACGAGCTCTCGAAAGCTGGAACGGATCCGAATTTCTTCATCTCAGACAACGAGCATCTGCTGATCGCCGCTCGCGACGCGGGCCTTACTCCGGAATTGCCCCACGGCGAATTTCTCGGCAAGAAACTCGAGGAGGTGCCGAAGGACAAATATCCCTTCTGGTGGGCAACCGGCGTGGTCTACGAACACTTCCACACTGCCAAAACTATTCGGGCGGGCACAACGAAGAAGCTCGTGCCGGAGATGTACGTCGAGATGCATCCCGACGACGCCGCCGAACTCGGCGTTAAAGATGGCGAGTGGGTTCGAGTCGTGACGCGCCGCGGCGAGATCGAAGCCCGTGTTTCAATCGGGCTTGATTCCGTGGTTAAGCCGGCTCGAAACACCGTGCCGAAGGGATTTCTCTTCAGCCCTTGGAATCTCTCGGTAGCCGACTCAGCCGATCCAGAAAAGAACAAGTGGCTCGCAAACGGAACAACCCATCGCGCTTACGATCCGGTCTCTGGCCAAGCGGATTTCAAGAAATGCGCGGCGCGTGTTGAAAGACTCGGCTGATGCCCAAAATTAGCCGATCCGGGTTTCTTCGCGCCTTCCTCATCGGCGTGTTCGTTCCGCTGTTGTATCCTTTGCTTGACCTGTTCGGGAACAAGAGCCGTCGCCGCAAAAGTCCGCTCCGCCCACCCGGAGCGAAAGCTGAAAAGGAGTTTCTCAGTGACTGCATTGCCTGCGGCCAGTGCGCCAACGTTTGCCCTAACAAATGCATAACGCTGTCGGGCCTCGAGAATGGTGTCGAGCACCTTGGCACGCCCCGAATCGACGCACGGGCTCAGGCCTGCATCCTTTGCATGGCCTGCACCCAGGTTTGCCCGACTCAGGCGTTGGAGAAGCTCGAGCCAACGCCTGAAGGGATCCGCGCCGTCAAAATGGGGCTCGCATTTGTCTCAGAGGACATGTGTTATTCGTTCTCTGGCCGGACCTGCGGTGTTTGCTACCGTGCTTGCCCGCTGCCCGGCAAAGCGATGACGCTCGGCCTCTACGAACAGCCTCACGTTCATGCCGAACACTGCATCGGCTGCGGACTCTGCGAGCAGGCCTGCGTGAAAATGCCGCAAGCGATCCGGGTTGTGCCAACGGCCGATCTCGAAACCCAGGCTCCAATCGCCACTACCTGACCGATGCGAGCAGGCAGAACATTGTTAGTGCTTTCGATCGTCACCCGCGCGGGCGTCATCGGCCTGCTCTGCTTGCTCGCTTTGCTCACCAACTACAACAATCTCAAGCACGCCTACAACCACCCGCGACTCGTCGAACTAAGCGAAGGCAAAGCGATGCGAGCCTTTTACGAGGCGACCGACAAGTTCTTTTCGAAGTTCAGCGACGACCCAGCAGCTGCTGCGCGGACCAGCGGCGGGATGACGTGGTCGATCCGCCTCGGAGGCGTCCCATTCACCGATCCGGTGGCCGCAATGTCCGTCGGTGCCAAGAGTCACCGCTGGGAGTTGGGATTCGCGCTGGGGTTGATCATTCCGATCTCGCTGGCCCTGCTTTTCGGCCGAGTGTTCTGCTCGTACGTCTGCCCGGCTTCATTGGTTTTCTTCGCGATTTCCCGCGTGCGGCGCTTGCTGGCGAAGTTTTTCTGGCTGCCTGAAGTCTCGCTCAACCGGGGATTCTGCTGGGGAATTCTTGTGGGTGGGCTGGTCACCGCGGTCTGGATTGGTCACGGAGTCTGGACCCTCGTACTGCCCTATTTTGCACTGGGCCAAACCCTGTTTCACGGCATCGCCTACGGCGCGATCTCGTTTGCGCTTGGCAGTCTCATCGTTTTC
Organism: Verrucomicrobiales bacterium; assembly: GCA_047620505.1. Classification (GTDB taxonomy): domain Bacteria; phylum Verrucomicrobiota; class Verrucomicrobiia; order Verrucomicrobiales; family DEV007; genus JBLHKS01. The sequence continues at coordinate 59,173 of JBLHKS010000011.1, forward strand.
GCCCTGCTCGATTTGATCATGGGCAAGCAGTTCACCTGCCGTTACATCTGCCCCACAGGACGATTGTTAGGCGCGATTGGCCGCAAGTCGCTCTTCGCGATCAAACGCGACGCCCCAGCCTGCCTTGAAAGCTGCACAAGTTGCGTCGATGTCTGTCCGATGAAAGTGGCCCCGAAATTCGACGAGACGATCGACTGCTCGATGTGTGGCGAGTGCCTGACGATTTGCCCGACTCAATGTCTCTCGATCGGCCTGCGCGGCAAGGACCCGCGAAAGGCTCCCGCATCATGAAAAAAACTCTCCTGGCTCTATTCGCAATCGCGCTGCCTGGCGTGTTGCTGGCCCACCACTTCAAAGGACTTCCTCACTACAATTACTTTGAGAACTATCCTCAGGTTCCGGAGGAAGAGTTCATTGGACAGGCGGGCGATTATGAAGTCTCGCTCGTGGTCTACGATTTTCAGGGAATCAATCGTGACAACGTCGAGAACCCCGAAAACGTCCGACTCTTTCTCGTGATCTTCAATTTGCAGGACAACCGCGTCTACGGCGGTCCATTGACGTTAGATGTCCTCGATCGCGGCGAGGTCGCTCATACCCTGCACATGCCGGAATCCGAGTTGGAAAACCTCTACTCGATGCACCGAAAACTGCCGGACACCGGCAAGTACTCGCTTCGGTTGACGCTTCACGACGAAAACGACCTCGTCTGCACAATCCCGTTTCAGCTGTCCTCCCAGAAAATTCATTGGGGAAACTGGATCGGGATCGGGCTCGGAGTGTTGGTCGTGGTCGCGGCCGTAGGGGCTCGGCGAGCGAGGGTCAAACAAGACCGGGTCGAAGCGTCACGCGAGCGGCGCGCTCGCGAGAAATCCGCAGCCGCTAACGCCTGATGGCCGACTTCAGCCGCAGACAACTCTTTCGACTTCGGCTCGGCGGACTGGGCAGCGAGATCGGTAAAGCCGTCGCCAGCAAGAGGCCAGATGGCGAAGTCGAAGAGCAGCCATTTCTGCGGCCGCCGGGCGCTCTGGAAGATGAAGACGATTTTCTTTCAAGCTGTGAACGCTGTCATGCATGCGCGGACGCCTGCCCACACGATGTGATCCGCCAGTTTGGCCCAGCATTCGGGAAAATGGAGGGAACGCCGTTCATTGATCCGGCGAGTCAGCCTTGTCGTTGGTGCGAGGACATGCCTTGCGTTAACGCTTGCCCGAGCGGTGCCCTGAGCTTGAACGAAAATGGTGCCACCGCGCCGGTCGCCAAGGTAAAACTCAATCTAGATCGCTGTCTCAACACCGAGGGTATCCTTTGCGACACCTGCGCGTGGCGCTGTCCGGACCACCTGAAAGCGATTCGGATCGTGGACCGCAAGCCGATCGTCGATACCAGCAGCTGCTCGGGTTGCGGGATGTGCCTTTTCTACTGCGACGCCGAGCCAACTGCGTTCGAATTCATCTACGACGAGGAAGATGTCGTGAGCGACGGATCGAGTGGTGCCCCGGCCAGCGATCGAAGAAACGATTCGAGGTCTGACTTTTCCAACTCGGAAAGCTCTAACGGTTCGAGCGTTTCTTCGCGATGCCCAACCGGCGGTTCGCCCGGCAATTCAGAATAATAATCGAGAACATCGCGCAGCGTCGCGAAGCGGCCGTCATGCATGTAAGGCCCGGACTCAGCGACCCCGCGAAGGGTCGGCGTCTTGAACTCGCCGAGATTATTGATCTTAACAACGAGGTAACGCAGCTTGACGTTCGCCTCGGGCCCGCGGTCGTCGCTGAACTCGCCAAGGCCGTTAAAACGATCGTCGAGCGCCTTGCGAATCCCGACGAATCTCGCGGAATCTTTCGGCAGATCCGGATGTCTCGAAAGGCCGATGTTGTGGAATTCTCCATCGGAAAAATTCGGTCCCGCGTGACAGAGAACGCACTTGCCGCGACCGACGAACAGCTTCAAACCGCGACGCGCGGATTCGCTGAGATGGCCGGACTCGGGCTCGTTCACAAAACGGTCGAACGCGGAATCAGCGCTCACGATTTTGCGTTCGTAGGCCTCGATCGCCTTGCCGAGATTGGCGACGAATTCGTCTAACGACGGAGTGTCCCCAAACACCGAACGATATGCAGCGCTCAGCCGTGGGTCGCTCTCCACGACCTGACGCGCATGCTCCGAAGTGGCTCCCATTTCGACTTCGCTGTGCAACGGCTGCAGGCTTTGAGCCCAGAGAGAATCGGCGCGGCCGTCCCAAAAAAACCAGCGCTGATACGCTACGTTCCAGAGCGATTGCGAATGCCGGTCTGTCGTCGCCAGGCCTTCGGAAAGCGGCTTAGCATCGGAAAAACCTTTGTTCGGATCATGGCAGGTCGCGCAAGAGATCTCGCCATTCGCGGAAAGCCGCTTGTCGAAAAACAGCGCCTGCCCAAACCGAGCGGCGTCTGGATTGTCGGCGACGGCGTTGGTCGGACTTGGCGGCAAATCCGGGAGAGGCGAGAGAGCCTGGATTTCGCGAAGTTCATCCGCAGTGAACGCAGTTGGCGGCGGCGCTGACTCGACGTAGACCGGAAACGACACGCGTTCCGTTCGCGTCCCCTCAGTGATCTCAACCTCAATCACCCAGTCCCCAGCCATGTGGAAGAGCATCCCGTCAACGCGGTAACGACCCGACTCGACTTCGGTGACTTCCGGTTGCGTGTTCATCCCATGCCGATGCGCCGGCATGTCGGCGTTGACGCTAACTTCCAGACCTTCCGACGCGGGTTCCACCCTCAAATCCAACGAGAAGTGTAAACTGCGCGCGATCGGATTGACGCTCGGCTCAAGGCTGACCTGAAACGAACCTCCGTCGCTGGCACCCGTCGACGGCCATTGCTGAACGGCTGACGGCTCCACGGATTCCTGTTCGCACGCTGTCACGGAAAATAGAACGACCGCCGCCGCAATTACAAGTGGAACTCTCTTCATGCCAAAGTTTTATCCAGAACGCGCGACTTTGCTTCGCGCCGATTGACCGGAGTGTGGCGTCGCTTGGCCGAGTCCTCCATGAAACGCAAAAATCGGGTCGCGCCAGCCAACTCGTGCGCGGCAACAGTTCTGAATCCAGTCGATTCTTTTCCATGACCGAGCAGCCTTCAGACCATCGCGAACTCTGGCGCGAAGCCTTTAAAGTTGTCCGCGACAGTGGACTCGGCGTCCTCACCACAGCGGATGATTCAGGCAAACCGCACGCAACTTGGATGGGCTCGGTAGGCGCGCCTCAAGACCTCAGCGAGATCTTTACGATCACCGGACCGAGCACGGATAAAATCGCCAATGTCCGGAAGAACCCAAACGCCGAGTGGATGTTCGCTTCACCCGCGAAGGAGTCGATTGTGTATTTGTCAGGGAAAATTGAGATAGTCGATGCCGAATCGGACCGCTGGAGTTACTGGAACAAAGTGCCCAACAAAAGTCAGGCATTCTTTCTTCGATACTACGACGAAGCTGGCGGATTTGCGGTTCTGCGAATGGGGGTCGAGCGGGTCGTTTTCTGCAAGCCAATGGCCTTCCGCAAAATTGTATTGAAGGACGGCTGACGGGTCTCGTTATTCGTCTTTGGCCGGTTTGATCACTTCGATCTTCACGGCTGCTACGCCGAGATCAAGGAGCCCAATTTCCTTCGCCGCCGCCTCGCTTAAATCGATGACTCTGCCTTTTTTGGCCAGACAGCGATCATTGATTCGAACTTCGACCCACTTCTTAGATTTGACGACGGTCACTCGTACCTCCGTCCCAAACGGCAAGTTGTGATGAGCCGCGGTCAGCTTATTTTTATCGTAAACTTCTCCGCTAGCCGTTTTCCGACCGTGAAGGTCATTCGAATAATAAGCGGCTTTTCCCTCCTCAGCAGCTGCTGAGAAAAGGGAACCAAGGAAAGCCGCGATGAAGAGAGGGAGGAATCGCGATTGCATCCGGGTTTATACCAAAATCCAAGCTGAATGAAAAGGGAAGATCGATTGGAACGGCTTCACGGCGCTATCGCTCTTCTGCAGCTCGAACATTGAGTGAAATTCCGATTTCGCAGGCAAGGGGCGGAAGTAGAGTGGCCTCGATCAGAGGTCGGACACCGGATTCATGAACTCAAGCAATCGCATCCTCGCCAGCAGCTGCTGGCCCGTTCTAGCAGCCGTGCTGTGGTTCGGCGTGGGCGCTTTGTCGGCTGAAAATTCTGCCGGAGGGTCAGATTTTTCCCCGGAAACGGTCGGCTCAAGAGACTTCGAAAATCTGACGGCGAGTTCGCCTTTCACCCGTCCGTTAAACCTCGCTGAATCCTTGATTCTGGCCGGAGTGATCAAGATCGACGGTAGGCCGCTCGTGACGCTGATCGATCAAGAAACCAAGGAGGTCCACCTCGTCAGCGAAGAGCCGAATGACCGGGGCTGGAAGATTGTCGAGATCTCATCGATCGATAATCTCGAAGAGCTAACGGCGAAGATTTCGATTTCGGGTAGCGCGGTGACGACCCTTCAATTTGATCAAGATCGCGTCAAACCTCCGAGAGATCGCAAAGCCGCTTCAGGCGGTGGCCACAAAGATAACCGGGCCAAACCGACGGATGAAGAAAAGCGGAAATTTAGCGAACATGTCAGGGGTCGAATGGGAAAGATGAGCGAGGAGCAACGCAGACGAGTCGGTCATCTCATGCATGAAAAATCCAAAGCCAATCCAAAAATGAGCGACAGGCAGAAGGGCGAGCTTTTCGTCAAAATCCTCGATCACGTCGAGCGCGAAGGTAAAAAGCGCTGACCCGACCTCACTTTCGGGCTCCGAAAATCGCTGTCCCGACGCGAACGACGGTCGAGCCTTCCTCGATCGCGACTTCGAAATCGTGGCTCATGCCCATCGATAAATCGTCGAAACGCAGCCCGCTCTCCGTCAGCAACTGCTCGCGAAATTCACGCAGCTCAACGAACGATTTCCGCGCGTCTTCCGGATCTGCCATGAACGGAGGAATGATCATGAGCCCGCTGATTTCGAGCCGATCCAACCCTAACAAAGCATCCAGATCGCGCCTGAGCGCCTGGCGCGTGAATCCGTGCTTCGTCGCTTCGTCCGCCAGATTCAGCTGGAGAAAAACGCGCGGGTACAGGCCTTCCTCAGCCGCGATCCGATTGACTTGCTCGGCGTTATCGAGGTTTTCGATCGTGTGGATCGTTCCAAACAAAGGAAGCGCCTTGCGGATCTTGTTTTTCTGAAGCGGGCCGATCAAATGCCAATCCAGATGATCTGAAAGCGCGGGAACTTTCGCGATGCCTTCTTGAACCCGATTTTCGCCAAACGCCGTCTGCCCGGCATCGATCGCCAGCTGAATTAATTCGACCGGTTTCGTCTTGGAGACGGCCAAAAGTTGCACGTCCTCGCGCTTGCGGCCCGCCCGATCACAGGCGGCGGAAATGCGCTCGTTTACGCGTTCGAGATTCTCAAAAATTGTGTCAGCGTCAGGCATGAGCAGAGCGAGTTGACCGTCTTAAACGGCGGGCGTATTCTCGCCGCTTCGCAACAAATGCAAATCGAAACGCTCAGGCTATTTTGTGATCTGGTGGAGGCTGAAAGCTTTTCCACCGCAGCTGAGAAACATCACATCACTCAAGGTGCCGTCAGTCAGCGGATCGCCGCGCTGGAGAAGGAGCTGGAAGCAAAATTGCTCAATCGCCCGGGCCGAATCACGGTCACGCCCGCTGGCCAGCAGCTGCTGCGCTACGCCCACAAAATTCTCGAGACCTACGATGAATTCAGGGGGCGACTTCGACAGGTTGAAGAACTCGTAACTGGCGAGCTCCACATCGCTTCCGTCTACTCGATCGGCCTTCACGAGTTGCCGCCTTATTTAAAGTGGTTTCGCGATCACCATCCCGATGTGGACGTCAAAGTTAACTATCGAAGGTCTAACAAAGTTTACGCTGACGTGCTTGAGGGCCTCGCTGATATCGGCCTGGTCGCCTATCCGGAGAAACGGCCAGACATCGACGCGATGACTTTCTGGCAGGACGAATTTGTCGTCGTCTGCACGCCGGATCATCCGCTTGCGGCCCGAGAATCCATCACGCCTGATGATCTCAACAACGTAAGCTTCATTGCGTTCGAGCCTGACCTTCCGAGCCGCAAAGCGATCGACGCGATGTTCGCCCAATTCGGCGTCGTGGTAAATCAAGTGATGGAGTTAGACAACGTCGAGATGGTCAAGCGCGCCATGGAGATTGAAAACGCGGTTTCGATTCTCCCTCGGCGCACGGTCTACGCCGAGATCGAAGGAAGCAGGCTAATCCAGCTTGAACTGGATGCCCCAGGTGCCGACCTTGCTCGGCCGCTTGGAATGATTTATCGCCAGGGCCGCGAGCTCACACCAGCGATGCGAGAATTCGTCGACCTCTTGCAGACGAAGCGATTGTTTTAGCCGAAAACGGGGCTTCAATCCATCCATGTCGAAACTCGCCTGGCAGGACAACCTTGTCCTTCTTGTCTACATCGTTGGGATGATCGTGCTTGGAATCTGGCTCAGCCGGCGCAAGCGCAGCGACGACGAATACTTTCTCGCCGGCCGCAAAATGCCGTGGTTTGCCGTCGGGATCAGCGTGATCGCCTCGATCCTCTCGAGCGTCACCTACCTTTCGGAACCAGGCGAAATCTGGAAATCCGGCGTCACCCACATCAGCGGGAAGATGCTCGCGATCCCATTCGAGATGCTCTTCGTCTGGCTTGTCTGCATTCCGTTCTTGATGAAATTCCGCTTCACGTCGGTTTACGAATATCTGGAGAGCCGATTCGGTAACGGGGCCCGGCTTATGGGCGTGGTTTTGTTCGTCATGTTAGGAGTGCTCTGGATGGGCGTCGTCGTGCTCGTCACCTCGCGCGTGCTGGCGCATGTCAGCGGTTTTCATCTGCTCACCGTCATCGGCGTGGTTGGAATCGTCGCGACGATTTACACAGTGTTAGGTGGTCTGCGAGCGGTGATCTGGACAGACGTAATCCAGGTTATTCTCCTCATCGGCGGCGGGCTCTTCACCATCGGATTCGTGATCTACTCGACTGGAACCTGGATCCCGGATTGGTTCGCGACCTCCACGGCTTACCTCAAAGAAAAAGGCGGAGCGATCCCAACGTTCGACCTTGATCCGTTCACCCGCGCAACGGTCGTCACGGTCGCGATCAACATGTTGGTCTGGCACGTCTGCACGCATCTTTCTAACCAGATGACCGTCCAGCGCTACTTCAGCACCTCAGATCCGCGCGCCGCTCGTCGCAGTTTCCTCGTCGGCTCGCTGTTCGGCGTTGGCATCAATCTCATGCTGATGACCGCCGGATTGGCCCTGCTCTACTTCTACTACGGCCAGCAGGTGCCAGTCGACATCGAACTCGATTCTGAGAAACCAAACTACTCGCTGATCTTTCCCAGTTTCGCCATCAGCCGCCTTCCACCGGGACTTGGCGGAGCAATCCTCGCCGCGCTTCTCGCCGCAGCGATGTCGAGCATCGACTCTGGTGTCAACTCGATCGCAACCGTCCTCTCGGTCGAGCACCGAAAGCGCCGCCCGTCGTCCGAGAAAAATCACGTCAAATTCGCGATGACCCTCACCCTCTTTGCCGGAATTTTCATCACTGGCGTCGCCGTCCTTTTGACCCAGCTGCCGAGTGACTGGGGCATCATCGATCTCCTGCCGCGCACCTTCAACGCAATCACCGCGCCGCTCGGCGGGCTGTTTCTAATTGGGATGTTCGTTAGGCGAGCTGGCCAAACCCAGGCGCTAACTGGAACGCTTTGCGGGTTGCTAACCAGCGTTGCAATCGGCTACTCACGCGAGCTGGGACTGACTGAAAAGAGTCTCAGCTTCACGCTGATCATGCCAAGCGCGCTGATCGTGACAGTTGGCGTGGCTTGGATCATCAGCCGGTTTGGCCCGCCACCGAAAGGCGCGTTAGGCGGGCTGACGTGGCGGACTCGGAATGAACCGGTCGAGTGAATGGACGATCACTTCTCCCGAGGCTTGACGCGGTCCCCGCGTTCTGAGAAGGAATACGTCGAATGACAAATACGGGGGCACGCTGGGATGCGCGCGGGCCCCAATCTTTATCACAGTTTTTCGCAGTTCCCACCATCTCGGACGCGCGAGTGATGGACCCTGGCGGCGATTCGGGTTTGCCGCTAGCATTGCTGATCGCCCGATCGAAATCGTGCTTCCTCATTGAAAATTTGTTTAGCCTATTTTGCCAGGAACACCTCGCTCTGGACGGCAAGGCGGATGAGATCGCGGAAGCGGAAGCCCTCGGGGGACTCGGCGTTGACGATCTCGTCGACCACGCGTTGGTCGCCTACCGAGAGTTCCCGGCCAGCGCCGTATTCGAGCAGCTTGGTGAGCAGGCAGCGGGTGAAAATCTCGGGGCGCTCTTTGAGGTAGCGCTTGATCGAAGCGGGGCCGTCGAGAGCGGTTCCGTCGGGCATGGCGGCGGTGGCGTCGATCTGAGTTTTGTCGGCCGCGTAGTTGGTGCGCCAGCCTCCGATGGCGTCGTAGTTTTCGAGGGAGAGACCGAGCGGGTCGATGTCACGGTGGCACTTGGCGCAGGTTTCCAACTCGGTGTGGGCCTTGAGGGTTTCGCGAACGCTGGTGGCTTTGCTAGTGTCAATATCGAGCGCGGGGACGTCCTTGGGCGGTGGCGGCGGATGTTGGCCGAAGTGGCCGAAGAGGTTCTCAAGCACCCAGACGCCGCGCAGAATCGGGGAAGACTCGACACCATCTCCGGTCACAGTGAGGACGCCGGGCAGGCCGAGGATGCCGCCACGATCGAGAACATGAGGCGGTAGATTTGGCGATTCGGTCAGGCTGACGCGCTCAGGCTCGGGCCAGGCCAGGCTCTGACGCCGGCGTGCGGCGACGGCTTCGAGGTTCTTGTCTCCCGTTGTTTCCATTCCCCAAACCACCCGCATCGCGCTGTTGGCGTAGGTGAAGTCGGAATCAACAAAGGTGGCAATCGGCAAGTTCTCTCGCACGATTTCGTCGAAAAACATCTCTGTCGAGCGCATGAAACCATGACGCAAGGTTGGATCCCATTGGTAGCGAACATCGCAAACGTTGATCACGGCGACCTCTCGATTTCCAAGCCATTGGCCGGTGAAATGCTTTACAAATCGTTGCGCTTTCGGATCGGCCAGTAGGCGCTCAGCCTGGGCGGCTAGTGTTTTAGATTCTGATAGTTTTCCAGCGGCGGCAAGATCGAGAAGTTCTCTATCTGGCAATGAACTCCAGAGAAAATAGGAGAGGCGCGAAGCGAGGGCGAAGTCATTGAGTTTCTCAGAATCCTCCGACTCTCGATACAGAAACGCGGGTGAGCAAAGCAAGCGCCGAATCGCATAGTGCCACGCAAATTCCGGCTTTCCGGTTTCCTCACCATGCTTCATAACTACCGCGATCAGCTTATCCGATTCAGCATCCGTCAACGGGCGACGAAAGGCACGTTCAGCAAAAGGGAGAAGCTTCGCTTCCAGCTCGGCACGATCGAATTTCGGCGGCCAGGTGCCGAAAAATTCTTCGACTCGGGGTGGGACGGCGACCGGACCTTCGATTTTCATCCCGCCAAGCTCAACGGTCGGATCGGGTCGTTTTTTGATGCTTTTGAGCGCACGATTGACTTGAGTTCGGTTTAAATCGCCCATGGGAAAGGCATCAGGCAAAAACCGGTTCGCACAGTATAGGTGAAACGTCTCGCCCGCTTCCAGCGGCACGTCGCATTCAATCCAAGTTGGCTCGCCAGCCGGAATTTCGACCTCGGCAACAAGCGTTGTATCCTCGATGCGGCGGCGCTTTGGCAATTCCGACTCGGTGGGATCAAAAGCGTGGAAGCTGAGCCGGAAAGGCTTTCCGTCGGCACCGGTTTCGGCCTGCGCATTAACCAGCAATCTCACGCGGTAGACGCCAGATTCCGGCCCGACAAACAGGGGATCCCAAAGCGCACCTACCCAACCGGACATATTGAAGCCGGTGAATTTGAGAACTCCCTTCTTCGGTCCAAACCAACCCCTGACTCCATCGAAACCCATCGTTTCGGTGGTGAGGTCTGATGTGTAAGAAATCGATCTCGGTAAAGGTACAAAACGATCCGCAATATTCGTCGCCGATTCGTGATAGGCATCGATCACGGACGGAGAGAGAAATAATCCTTCCGGCATCGTATCAAACTCTGTGTCTGCAACATCTTCAGGAAACGAGAGCGGCAGGTTGATCATGCGGAAACCAAAGAGATCGCGTACCGTGTTTAGATATTCGACCCGGTTGAGGCGACGCACTGGCGTGCCACCCGGTTTGGCGTTTTAGGCAGCTTCGGAAAAAGACGTGTCGAGCGCCGCGAGGAAGGCTTCGCGGCCAGCAGCTGCTGGATGCTTTTTGGCCTTCTTTGGAGGCATGTCGCCGTCGACCACGTATTCCTGCACGAGTTCCCATCGCTCACGTGCTGTGGCCGCAGTCAGATCCCAAGGTAAGGTGTCGATGCGGAATTCGCCCTTCTGTTCTTCCGCGCCGTGACACTGTATACAGAATTCCTGCGTGAAGTTAGCGATGACCTGTGGAGTTTTCCCGCGCACAAGGGCGCAAAGGCACAAAGATAAGGTAAGAATCAGAAAGGCTTCGTGCCTTCGTGTCGTCGTGCGAAGTTTTATAGCAGTGCTCCGTTGAGGTTCGACTTGCTCGAAGCGAATGATTCCATTTCGAAACCTAGTTGTTGTAGAACAGTGACGTAGAGATCGCAAGCCATCTCGTTCTTGTGCTCTTGTTCGGCGCCACATGAAACGTGGCGCTTGTGCATATATCCGCCGCCGGCAATCATCAATGGATATTCCACCCGACGGTGCTTCGATGCATCCGCCATCGCGCTGCCGATGAGCAGAGTCGTGTTATCAAGCATACTAGAGCCATCGCTTTCGCGGGTTTCCTTCAGCGATTTCATAAAACGCGCCGCGCCCGTCATGTGAACCGTTTCAACCGCCACGAGCTCATCCACTTTGCTTTTTCTGTTTCCGTGATGTGAAAGACCATGGTAGCTCGCCGACATCAGACTATCGCCAAGTAGCAGTGCCGCGCCGCCAAGCGGGATGGTCAGGGAGAAGACGCGACACGAATCATTCTTGATCGCCAACGCCATCAAATCCCACATCAAATCTTCGTTCTGTAACAACATGGACTCCGCCACAAGCTCACTCTCAGGAAGCGCGAAACCCGACTCGCGAGCTGGAAACGGCTTGTCGAGCCAATCGCGACGGCGGGCGAGCTTCTGTTCCACCTCGCGGACACCGGTGAGATATTCATTGAGTTTATCCCGATCACGACCACTACCTTTTCGCTCAGAATTCGCGCATCTTCGCTCACATCATCCAAGATACTACGACCCGATTCGAGCAAGTATTGCTGGCGTTCCAGATCCGCCGCTTTACCGCCGAAAATCTTACTGAACATGACACTGGGCCGAATGATTGGAGGCAACGGAATCCCATTTTCGTTGAGGGACATCGCCGCATTGTTACGAATCTCGCCGGCGCAAAGTTGGAGCGATTCGTATCGGGTTTCCGTCCCCATTTTCGGCGCGACCAGTTGGTCCAGCGAAACGCTTCCCAGAACCTGGCCAGTGAAAAGCGTGTAAACCAGAGCATGGCCATTGCCGGTTGGGCCTTTGTGATCCAGCCCTGAGATCGTGGTAAATTGGTCGCCAAGTCCCGCGTCATCGAACGGCTTGATGAGTCGCGCGCCTGTATTGTCCGCGAAGAAGTCTGGCTTGTACCAGCCCAGTTGCGTTCCGACGCAGACTAGGCGCTTGGGGGCCTTGGACGGCGTCTTCCCGGACGCGAGCGAAGGCAGGAACGGGAGGGCAAGGGTGGTGGACGCGGAGCGCAGAAAGGCTCGGCGAGTGGAGAGAGTCATGAGTGTTTCTTCTTTTTGGAACGAGGTTTCCGGGGCTGCTTTTCTTTGGGCAGTAGTGACGAGTCGACTACCAGGACCGAGCGATTAGGCCGCTACGGACTTGAGGACGGCTTGTCCCAACGCCATCCCAATGGGAGGCGGAACTGCGTTGCCTACTTGTTTTGCACAACTCCAAAGATCTCCCTTGAATTCAAAATCGTTTGGAAATCCCTGAAGAAGCGCTGCTTCTCTAACGGTAAGGGCGCGATCATACTGTGGATGTCCAAATCTGCCGTTCGAAAATGAAATACATTTGGTCGTCATTGTTGGCGCTGGGCTATCCCATGACATCCGTGAGTAGCTGTCGCTGAAGGACGTTCCAGAACGACGCGAATTCTCGCCTTCTCTAAGCTTTCTGATTCGCCTCAAATTTTCGTCGGACATTCTCAGTGATACGTGATTTGGAATTGACTCGGATTGGTCGGGCATGCCGCCAATAATGTCCTTCACGGTTCGAGTAGGTTTTCCAAAGCCGCTTGGTAGCTCGACTGGGACGCGTCCGGCGATAACTATCATTCTTTCACGTTTCTGTGCCAAACCAAAGTCAACTCCCTTGAGTATTCCATACTCGACAAAATAGCCAAGCCTCCGCAAGGTCGAAGTAACCAGCTTCCAGGCATCCGATCGTCGCCGAATTGCCGGAACGTTTTCAAATACCACAAAACCGGGTTGCACAACTTGAATCAATTTCATGTAAGCAGTCACCTCTGGGGAATTTGATCTAGGTTTTTTGTTCAGCCGACTAAACAGCTGACACGGAGGTCCGCCTGCAAGGACGAGATTGTGGGCGTCGGAAACTCGGTCTCTGATCAGTTCGGGTTCGATTTGTGTTATATCAGCTCTGATAAAGTCCGCATCGGCAAAATTCGAGCGGTAGGTCAGCTCACATTTGGCGTCCATGTCCATAGCGAGCGAGACGGAAAACCCCGCACGCTTGAGTCCAAGGCTCAGACCTCCCGCCCCACAAAACAAATCGATACACTCAAGCATTTTTCGAAATATCGATGACAAGTTCCCTGAGCGCAACGTAGTGAGGCCCCTGTTCCTTGCTGAATCGATTCAAGAACATCCTTTGCACGAAGTTGATTTCCTCTCCACGAACCGGCTCGTGATCCGGCCGAATCAGTTCAGTAAGAGTCTCGAATCTGGACTTGGGTGTCAAGGCGTCGAATTTTTCGCGGTCGATAGCTTCGTCATCAGACGCGAACTGCTCGACCAATTCGGCAGCAGTATCGATATCCCACAGGACCGCCTCTGGAGTATCGAATGGCATGCAGTGAAAATGCCCGTTTGCAAATTCGATAAACTCGACACGCAGTTTCACTTTTTCTTTGTCGGGCATGTTTGAATCCTGCAAAAACTTCAAATTGCAACCGTAGGCTGTTTTGATATGCTGATCTACATCGTCTTTCGTTGAATTAAGGCTGATATCGCTTAATTCTATTTTGGATGTCCTGTCTTGCTGATCTCCGTCGAAAAGAAAGAAAGCCCTTCGCCTGAACTCGTGAATCTGTAAATACACGGCACCTTGCTTCATTGCATCCGAACCTCCCGTATAGAAACTGACTTGAAAACGCGAAGCAAACTCCGGGCCTTCGTTCTTGATGACTGAATCCAACATCTGTTTCGCCAAGATATCTCCGACATAGAATTGAATTACATTCTCCGGAGGATGCCCAATCGAATAAAATGCCTCATCAGCGTTTACATTCTGTAAGTGCTCAACGCGATCGTCGGCTCCCAGTCGAAACAGATGGATGGCTTCGCTTGGTAAATTTCTAACGAACACCGGAGAATGGCTCGAAATTACTATCTGCAGCTTCTTTTCAGAGACGTTTCGGAGAAGGAAATCGAGCATCCTCTCTTGAGCTCCGGGATGGAGTGAGGTTTCGGGCTCATCCAGCAACAGCAACCGGCTTGATTCACCCGAGAGCACCTCGTGAACGAGTTGAGCTACAGCGCTCTCTCCGCTTCCTGCGAACGCTTCGGAATAGGAGCGGCTCTCAGTTTGAAAATAGGCAGAAACTCCCCACCCGCCGTAGAATCGGTGATTCATCAAGAATCCGGCAGAGTATGCTCGCCCAATGATGGTGCTAATTTCACTCAATTCGTCCGCGCTGAGTTCCACTCGAGATGCGTGAAGTTCACCGTGCCGGTGAGAAACTGTATTGCCATCAACAATTGACGAGCGGAGCTTTAATGATCGAAGCCGAAAAAAGTCTTGAATCGTCGGATTACCTTTCCTGCCTGCTTCCTTTAACTTCTCCCAATATTGAAGATTCTCGATCTTTTTTGTTATTGATTCTGGGTCAGAGTAGTAGAAACAACGGTCAAACGCGTTTAGTTGGGTCTTCA
>JBLHKS010000012.1:0-68086 GCA_047620505.1 Verrucomicrobiales bacterium
CGAGGCGATGTCCTGGGTCATCTGGCTGGTCGTCGCCAACAGCAGAATTGAGCCGCAAGCCGGCAGCACGACCCAGAGAATTCGGTCGAGCATCGTGGTTTTTCTCAGTTCCGGCGGGCTAGCAGCAGCTGGATCGAGTTGGACGATCCGCTTCTTGAAAAAGACCCAGGCGCAGAGACATGCGAGGATTCCGTAACCGACGTAGCCGCCGGACCAGAGCCAGGTTTGAAGGTTGAGACCGAAGATCGGTTCGAACAGAAACGGGTAGCTCAGCAAGCCGAGTAGGGAGCCGAAATTCGAAACCGCATAAAGTCGGTAGGGTGATTTTCCGCCGGAGGCTTCGGAAAACCAGTGCTGGAGAAGCGGGCCCGAGGCTGAGACCACGAGAAAGGGTAGGGCGACGGTTCTGAGCATGAGCCCGACGATTCCGAGAACCGGGCTGCCTTCTCCCGTCGGCTTGAGACCGTCGTCAGGCGTGATCGGCAGCATCAAAAGCGAGAGCGCGAGCAAAGCGAGATGGACGCCGACCTGAACTTTCGGGTTCTTACGGAAAAAGGTGACGAGCCCGTGAGCGTAGGTGTAGCCGCCGAGGAGTCCGACTTGAAAGCAGAGCATGCAGGTCGTCCAGACTGCCGAACTTCCGCCGTACCACGGCAGAATGTAACGAGCGATAATCGGCTGGACCTGAAAGAGAAGGAAGGCGCTCAGGAAGATCGCCAGGATAAATGCGGGCATGGGCTGGATGTTGGAAGCGCATTCAACCGAGCGCAAGACCAACGGTTGCGGACGATCAGGCGAGGACGCCGTTCACGAAGTCGTCAAGCTCGCGAGCAGCGGCCTGATACGAGTAGTTTTCGAGAAGATTCTTCTCAGCTTGGCGCGTTACGCGGGCGAAGTGATCCGGATCTTCCAGCATCGAAACGATCCGAGTCGGGTCCGGTAGTCGGTGATCGCCGCCGGTTGCCGAGGCCTCAGGGTAGAACACCTGAAGCGGCTCGGAAGCGCCTGCGAGCAGGATCGTCCGCGAAAGGAGCGCGTCGCGCAGAACTCCGCTGTCGAAAGCGATTTTCTCGAAACTAACGACGGCGAAATGATTCCCGAGCGCATTGAGCCGATCCCGATATTCCGGCTCCGGAAGGATCTGGACCCAGTCGTCGCCAAGATCAAACTGCTCAACAAGCTCAGCGACAATTTCCTCCGAAACGTTTGGAATCGTCAGCCGCATCCGGGACATCTCGATGATCCGCTTCAGCTCGGTTGCGAGCGAGTGATGCATGAGATTTCCCGGCTCAAACCCAGCTGCGTCGACAAAAATTCCGTCCCGCTCGGCGAAAGGAACCGGCGTCTGCGGATTCCACGGCAGCGCGTGGGGCAGGTAAAGAAATCGCTTCCCTTGATTCAGGGAATCGAAGAATGTGTTCATGTAAGGATCTGTCGTCACGCTGCCGCCGGACTTGGCGAGCAAAGCGGTCAGGTCCTGAAAATTCGTGCCTTGGTCGAGAGTTTCCTGGACCGACATGAAAGTTTTTCGCCGCCAGCCGAGCAGGATGAGCTCTTTTGGTAAGGCCGAGCGCAGTTTTTTCAGAATGTCGCCGTTGGCTTCGAGGTCTTTGCCCGGGACGAACAGAACCGGCAAATTATGCCTCGCTGCGCCGGAGAGCGAGGATTCGAAGTAGCCACGAGTCGCCGCTGCTAAGCCGGCAAATCCAACTGGAAGCGGAGTCTCGCCAATCGCGTTTTCCAGCTCCGTAAAATCCGCCGCGCGCGCTCGGCTGGCTGGATCAAAAACCACGAGCTTCGTTCGCGAAGCACCGTTGCTTCCGTTTTTGCCGCGCCAGGCTACGGGAGCAGCTGCTGGTTTGAAAATTGGAGCGGCTCGCCCCGCCAACGGTCGGATTTCCGGATTAAAGAGCGGCCTCCGCATCTCCATTTCCTGCTCGATTCGCTGGTACTCGTCGCCTACCCGATCCTCAAGTTTTTGAAGCTCATCGCCGCGATGCGAAAGATTGTCAGAGACGATTTTCTCGGTCTCCTCGCTCTCGAAAATCTGTTGATGCAGCTCTTCAAGCCGCCGTTCCCGCATCGCGATTTCGTTCGCGATTTCCTCGTTCCGCAAAGTCAGCTCCTCGTGAAGTTCCTTCGTCGGTTCGTAGTGATTCATCCGAAGGTCGTCCAGCGCGCGCTGCGACTCCTCAGTCTCCAGCCGGATCCGCGAACGCACTTCCGTCAGCTCGTCCTTCGCGCTCTGGAGCCGCTTTTCGGTCGTATCGCAAACCTGCTCCAACTCGCGTTTCCGATCGACCACGCCTGCCAACGCCTCCTTTTCGAAATCCTCCCAGTTGTCGATTTTGCCGGTCAGCTTGGCGTCCGCCATCTCGATCTGATCGCGCAAATCAGACAGCTCGCCCTTGGCCTTCTGATTGTCGGCCATCAGCTCGCGCTTGCGGCCCGACTCTTCGTGAATCCGCTTGCTGATCGCCTCGAGCTCCTCCTCAGCCTCTTTCGAAGAAGCTAAAATCGTGCTGTTTTTCTCGACCAGCTGCTTGTGCTGCTCCAGCGCGTTCTCTGTCCGCTTGTCCGCGTTTGCCGAGCGATCCTCAGCCTCGTTGGCGATTCTTTTGACCTCGTCCAGCTTCGCCTCGGTCCGCAGAAACTCATCGACCGAGTGCTGCAGCGACACTTTTTTCATGTCGTGCTCGCTGTAGAGACTAGCGATTTTGCTCTGCAGCTTCCGCATTTCGTCCTCAAGACTGTCGAGCTTCGCCAACTTTTCCTGAGCCTCCGCCAGCTGACCATGAGCCGCCGCGATCTGTCCTTGAACCCCTTCCAGATCCCCCTTCGCCGCCGGGATTTCTTGCTCCTTGATCGACTCCAGCTTCGTCGCCTGCTCCAGCAGCTGCTGCTGAATATTTTCGTGCCGACCCTCGAGTATCGCGATCTTTTCG
This sequence comes from Verrucomicrobiales bacterium, assembly GCA_047620505.1. Classification (GTDB taxonomy): domain Bacteria; phylum Verrucomicrobiota; class Verrucomicrobiia; order Verrucomicrobiales; family DEV007; genus JBLHKS01. The sequence goes on from JBLHKS010000012.1 coordinate 2,946, forward strand.
GCTAACTCATCGCGCTTGCCTTCCGACGCTTTCCGATCAACCGGTTCCGGCGTCGAGCCGTTTGAAGAAGCGCCTTGGTGACTCGACCCCAGCTCATCGATCCGCTTTTCCAGTGCCTCCAGCTCCTTGCGTTTGTTCTCGACCGCCGCATTCCAGTACTGAGACGAATTCTGAGAAACGTCGTCCAAAGTCAGCCGCTGCGTCCGATCGACATCAACCGGCACCCCCTCATCCGGCTCATCGACGAAATCGACTTCAAGAACGCCGAATTTGATCTGGTCGCCGTGCTTGAGCTGAACCGTCGTGATCGCCCGATCATTGACGTAAGTCCCGTTGTTCGAGCCGAGATCGTAAAGCGTGTAGCTGCCGTCCCCGCTCCGACTCAAACGGGCGTGGTGCTGGGAAACGTAGGTGCTGTCGATGACGATCGGATTGTCGGCTTCGCGGCCGATTCCGATCTGGTCCTCGCGCAAGTCGAAGACCTCGTCATTTCCGCCATCACCGTATCGAAAAACAAGCTGGGGCATGGGATAAAAGGAGGCGGGGAAACTTTACGGAAACTTCGAGAAATTACAACTGGCTTTGAATTTTAACTAGTCGAAACCAGAATTGCCAACTCGCCAACTTCCTTTACAGTGGGTTCTATGGCGGTTTCAGAAACCATTTCGGCGGAAACGACAATCGGAGAGCTCATTGCGGGACTTCGACAAGGCGGAATCGTGACCGTTGGAGCTGAAGGTGGAGAGTTCTTGGTATCCGTTCGCCCTGCCACGGAAGAAATGGACGAAACCGAGTTTCTGCTTAGCGATCCAGTCAACGCAAAGCGGCTTAGGGAGGCCCTCGCGCGGGATCGCTCCGAAAACATTTCATTTGAGTCGTTAGACGATCTCAAGAATGCGGTTGGAACTTAAGCCAGAAGCCTTCGATGATATCCGGGAGTGGACCGCAAAAGAGCCCAGAAAGCTCAAGCGAGTCTGGGATTTGATCGAAGCAACGCTCCGGAATCCGTTTCAGGGACCGGGCAAGCCCGAACCGTTGAAGGGAGATCTTTCAGGCTGTTGGTCGCGCCGGATCGATCAGAAAAACCGATTGGTCTATCAAGTTGATGACGACACTTTGATTATCATTCAGTGCAAAGGTCATTACGGAGACCACTGAACTAAGCGTCATCACCTGGACGCGCGTCTCACTTTTCAAAACTCGTGATCTCGCCCTGCCAATCCGGGCCAGGATCGTTATCACGGTGAAATTCCGTCTGCCACTCCAGCCATCGGGCCGGTTGGTCGTGCTCCTGAACGCCTCGGAGGTGTTTTCGACAGCCGTCCCAATCCTTAAGTACAAATCTCGCCAGCGCCTTTTCGTATGCCTCGATTTCATCCGGCTTCACGCCGCTTCCGCCGGCTTCACGTGGGAGCACGAGTTCGTAAATCGAGTAGGCATTCGAAAAACCCGCAGGCCGGATGTAGCACAGCTTTCGCGTCAGTTTTCCGCCCTCGACCATCAGATCTCGGGTCGGTTCGCTCAGCAGACAAGGAATCCGAAAAACTTTACCGAGACCTTCGAGCCGAGCGCCGAGATTCACCGCACTACCGAAGACACTGAGATGAATCTGTTGTGTTGGCCCCGTGTTGCCGACCGCGATCCGCCCCGTGCTGATCCCCATTCGGACCGGCGAAACGCGCCGCCCATCGATCTCGTCCGTATGTCCGGCCAGGCGAAGAGCAATCGATTCAGCCGTTGCCGCCGCGCGCGCCGCGTGATTTTCGCCGGTCACCGGCCAGCCCCAGAGCGCCAGAACGCCGTCACCCGCGAAGTCGGTGATCACCCCGTCGTGCTCAAAAACGATCGAGCACATGTCGCTGACCATCTCCTGGTTCTCCCGGAGGTGCTCGAGCACTTCCGCGTCGTTCGTCGCCCGTTCCCAAGCTCGCGATGACCCTCGCCGATCGCAAAACAGCACCGTGCACTCCGCCAGGGTCGGCTGCAGCTGCTGGACTTCGCCCGCCTGCAAAATCTGGCGCAACGCGGGCGAAAAGTGATCGCTGAGCTGATCCTGAACCCGTTGCTGCTCACGTGCAGCGAGCAGGCTCGAGACTAACGAAACGATCAGGCGCAGAAACGGCGTGAAGGCAGAAGCCGACGCCGAAGTCGATTGTCGAGCCTCAACATAAAGGTAAACCAGCCGGCCCCGTTTATCGCGAAACATCCGCGAACTCTCATCCATCGACGCCAACGGCAAAATAGCGACCCAGTTGACTCGTCGCAGCGGGCTTTCGGCCGAAAGCTCAGCCGCCTCAGAGTCGGCCGAACTCCAGAGATAAGAATCGCTCGGTTTCGGCTTCGCCAACTCGATTTGTTTGAGCAAAGTCCCGCTGATCCGAAAGTCCGCGCGGCTCGAAGGATCCTGATTCAATATCTCGAAGGCGCGCGCCGATTCATCGCCTTCAAGCGCGATGAACGCCACCGAAACTCCGCGCTGTCCAGGCAACGCCGTCTTCAAAAAGTCAGCCGCCTTGGTCAGCAGCTCCTGCTCCGTCGTCCAGCCCGCGAGGACCTTTTCCGGCAGCTCGCGTTGAAGCAATTTCAGCTGCAACCGCAAACTGTAATCGTCCAGCCCTTCCACCTCTTCGTAATTCAGCGCCGGCCGCATACTCTGAGGCACCGGCTCCGGTTCAGGAGGAGCGTCAGGCGCCAAAAGCTGTTCGAGCTGATCTGTCGATTCCAGCCAGTAAAAGGCGGTCCGACCGTTGCGCCCCACGCTGAACGATTCACCCGGATTGAGCGTCAGCGGATCGTCGAGCACCTTGCGTTCGTTGCTCGGCCCCACGCTGTAGATTCGGTTTGGCGCGCTTCGATCCGGCAGCGGCGGGCAGCGCTCCACCAGCAGCTGCTGGCCTTTTTGGCGAGCAAGAGAGTGATTTCGGTTAACCACTCGATCTCGCCACGGAATCCGAAACGCGATCTCGCGCTTGCTGATGTTCACCTGCGGCGAGCGCCCGATTTTGGCGACTTTATCGTCAAGTTCGACGATAACACGCTGGCTGGGATCATCGAGAAATACGGCGGCGAGGACCATGGGCCAAACTGGCTGTCCAACGCGGAAAATCAAGCGCCAGCACTGGGTTGCTCGCTCAAGTCGTTTCGGCTATGATTTTCGTGGCAACCAATGAAAAATCCTTTCCCAGGACTCAATCCCTATCTCCAGCATCGCTGGCAGGCGGCGCACTCGCGTTTGATTGTTTATCTCTGCGATCAAATCCTACCGCGTCTCCCGGATGGTCTGTCGGCGACGATTGAGGAAGGCGTTTCGATCGATCTCGATTCGCCCAAAGTCGATTTTCGACCGGACGTCCACGTCAGCGAGTCCTGGGACGCACCCGATGAATTTGGTGCCGAACAATCAGGTGGTGTCGCCGTCGTAGCGCCTCCGCCTGAGCCGATTGTCGTCAAACACAAAGCCCCGCCTCGAAAACAGCGCCACATCGAGATTCTTGAAACCAAGTCGGGCGATCGCGTCGTTTCGGTGATCGAAATCCTCAGCCCGAGCAACAAACGATTCGGCGGCGGAGCCGAGGCTTACCTCACCAAGCAACGCGAACTTCTCACAGCCGGCGTTAATCTGGTCGAAATCGATTTCATCCGCGGTTTCAATTGGACTCCCGCCTTTGGTTGGGACGAACTCGGTAACATTCACCAACCCGAAACCTTCGCCGGCGTGACGCGGGCGGCCGACACCTCGCAGACTGAGTTCTATCCTTTCAATCTGCGCGAACCGCTTCCGAATATTCCATTGCCGCTGCGGCCAGCCGATCGCGACCTGATCCTTCAGCTGCAGCTCGCGATGGACCTCGTGGTCGAGAACAGCGGCTTGCGTTCTCAGCATTATTCGGAAGCCCCAACACCTCCTCTCGCGCCTGTGGATCAGGACTGGGTGAACGAGTTGGTGGCAAAGAGCTGAGGTAGACAAACAGGTCTTTTTCCTGGGAGAATCGCCGTTCTGCTCAATCAGATCTTAAGGCGTGCAATCATGACTTCGTTGGCTTGCGCGATAGGGAGTTCTCGGTTCAGGTTTTTCTACGTATGAAAAACCTCACAGCTTTCCTTCTCGCGTTGCCGGTCCTCCCAGCAGCTGCTCAGGAGCGACCCCACGAAATCATCACGTGGGAAAAGCTCCATCTAACCACTGACTTCTACACCGAAGGCGCTTGCTACGGCGACGTCAACAACGACAAGCAAGTCGACGTGATCGCCGGTCCGTTCGCCTGGCTCGGGCCGGAGTTTAAAGACAAAATCGAGATCTACAAACCGGAGCCGATCGATCCCAAGGGCTATTCGAAGAACTTCCTCAGTTTCACTGGAGATATCGACAACGACGGGTGGCTGGACGTGCTTGTGTTAGGATTTCCGGGTGCTGACTCGCGTTGGTACGAGAATCCGAAGGGTGCCGAGGGGCATTGGCCGGTCCACATCGCGATGCCGATCACGGACAACGAATCGCCGACGTTCACCGACATCACTGGCGATGGAAAACCGGAGATCGTCTGCTCGGTCGAGGGCGTGTTCGGCTACGCGGTTCCGAATGCGGAAAAACCGACCGAGCCGTTCAACTGGCATCCGATTTCCCCGCCAGGCGCGACCGGCGGCAGGTTCACGCATGGCTTGGGCGTTGGCGATGTGAACGGCGACGGGCGGCTCGATTTGCTGGAGAAAGGGCGCTGGTGGGAACAGCCGGCTTCGCTCGATGGCGATCCAGAATGGGCGAGTCACCGGACTGAGTTTTCCGGCGGTGGTGGATCGCAAATGTATGCCTATGATTTTGACGGCGATGGCGACAACGACGTCTTGACCTCGCTCGCGGCGCACGCCTACGGCTTAGCTTGGTACGAGCAACTCGAAGAGGACGGGAAGAAGACTCTCAAGCAACGCCTGATCATGGGTCAGGACCCGGCGGAGAACAAATACGGCCTCACCTTCAGCCAGATGCACGGGATCGATCTGGCCGACATCGACGGCGATGGACTGAAGGACATCATCACGGGTAAACGATACTGGGCCCACGGAGGCAAGGACCCGGGCGGGAGTGATCCGGCGGTTTTGTACTGGTTTCGGACCGTGCGGCTCGACGGCGGTGGAGTCGATTTCGTGCCCTATCAGATCGACAACGATTCCGGTGTCGGCACCGAGGTCACGGCCGGGGATGTGAACGGGGACGGGTTCCTCGACATCATCGTCGGCAACAAAAAGGGAACTTTCATCCACCTGCAGAAACGCAAGAAAGCCGACTAGCAAGCCTGTTCATGTTCGGAATCTATTTTCTGCAACTGCTCAAGAAGTGAAACCGGAATTCATCCAACTCGTTGCGGCAGAGGGTTTCGTGGGCCACAGTCCCGGCGATGAAGGCGCAACCAACGAAGATCAAGATCGGGACCCTCGAAGAGCGCTTGCGCGCGTCCGCGAACGTGCCGCTGGACAAGGCTCTCGAAGGCGTTCGCGCCCATGGGCCCGAGCCAACGCGGGAGCCGCCGGAGATAGCGGCTTTGGAGTTCTTGCGGAAATCAAAGTCGAACTCTTCATCCAAGGCATCTACGAACTTGAGCACCGAAACGGTGCCGAACACGACGTCCGATTTGATCCCGGATCCGGTCGCGTAATTCGGCTGACAGAGCCGAATGAATTCGGTGCTTCGGATAATTTAGAGGCTTATCTTCAGCGTTTTGCGTGGGCTAACGAGCTATTCGACGACGACATTCTCATCGAAGGCTGGCTCCGATATCCGAACGAAAACGGGCCCCGAATCGTAACGACTCAGCCGTGGTATCGCGTCGATCCGCAGCGTCCGGAGCCGGGCTTAGCCGAGATCGACGCCTACATGTGGGCGAAAGGTTTTCTCAAATGCTACGAAGGAGCGTGGCTGCACGCGCAACGCGAAATCGCGGCGAGTGACGCGTTCTCGAAAAATTTCGTGCTCGACGTAGCCGGATTCACTCACGCGATCGATGTCATTCTGCTGAAGCCGACGTCTTCCCAACTGGAAATTCTTGGAAACCTAGCCCGCAAGCAGCCGCAAGCGTGAAGCTCGTCAGGAGGACAATAGCGCGCGTAACTCGCTCAGGCCAAATCCGGCCAGCGACTCAACCGCGATGTCAGCATCGCCAAGCGAATCAAGCGGATGGGTCGTGGCGACTCCAACGACTTTCATTCCGGCTCGACGGCCAGCTTCAATTCCGACGTGGGCGTCCTCGAAGACAACGCAGTTCGCTGGTTCGCGATCGATTTTTCGCGCAGCCGTCAGGAAAACGTCGGGCGCTGGTTTGCCCTCGGTCACGTCTTCGGCTGCGGAAATTTCGTTAAAGAATCCTTCGAGGCCAGCGATCTCGATGATCGTGTCAATGTTCTTTCGCGAAGTCGACGAACCGACCGCACGCGGGATTCCGGCGTCCAGCAGCTGCTGAAGCAAGTCGAGCACGCCGGGCAGCGGTTCGATCCCGGTTTCACGCAAAATATCGCGATAAAGTTCCTCTTTGTAATCGCCTAACTCACGAATTTGATCGTGATCTCCCGGCTCTGCCCACTTCAGGAAATCTGGAAGTATCGTCTCGTTTCGCATGCCGAAAGTTTCGACAAACATCGCGCTCGTGAGCGGCTTACCAAGCTCCTCAGCCAGCCGAAACCACGCCTTCTCGTGCTGGGCGTGCGAATCGATGACGACTCCATCCCAATCGAAAATCGCCCCAAGCTGACTATCGCTCATTCGAGGCGCTCGAGTTCCATGATGCCGAGCTTCGGGCCGAACATCGCGTTCACTGCCTGGCCGTCCTTGTCGTCGACATAAATGACCTTCGGAAACTCGTTAAACTCGATCTTATGAATCCCGTCAGTCGGATGATTCAGCGCTTCTTTCAGATCGCGGATCGTGTTGATCTCCCGGCCGTTAACTTGAGTGAGAATCAGATTATTAAGCTGCTCGTAGCCAAGCGTCGTCGGCGTCCGAATCACGGCGCTGAGGATGACCAGCTTCTCCCGGCCTTCGTCTTCGTAAACATCCTGGTGAGCGTGCGCGTGAACGAGTCGGAACGGAGCCCGCGTCGCCCACTGGTCGCCCCAGGCTTTAAGATAAGGGAGGGTCAGCTCTTGGAAAATCACTCCGCCGAAAATGAGGAATCGCGGCCCGCGATCGAACATGTAGGGATCGACAAGGTAAGTTTCGGGCGGCTTGCGGAGCAGCTTCAGGTCAACCGACATGACCTTGCCATCGCGGACGAGTTTCACAGGTAGGACGTCGCCAACTTCCGCGTCGCCGCGAACCAGATGGCTGAAGTTCAGCTTGCCGTAATCCGGATGATCGTAGTTTCCGCGCGAGTCGATCGGGTAGCCGTTCATTTCCAGAATCACATCTCCCGTTTCGATCCCAGCATCGGCGGCAGAGCCGTCTTTGGCTGCGCGACGCACAAAAACACCGCCCTCGAATTTTTCGATTTTCTGATATTTGCGAAGTTGCTCGTCGAGCGTTTGAGCGTAGCTGATGCCGAGATTCGGGAAACCGCCGTACTCGCCGTCATCGAGATCGTCGATGAAATGCGCGATGATTTCCGGCGCGATCACGTTACTCGTTTGTTGTGCTTGATCGTAGCTGAGCAGCAAACCAACCAGCTTTCCATTCTTGGCAACTGGCAGCGTGAAGCTTCCGGCTCGGTACTGGAGCGAGCCGCGGAGGACGTTCGTCAGGAAGTAGGATCCATCGACAAAATAGCGGCCAATCGAGACTTTGATTACCTCGCCGTTCGTCGTTGCGGGCGTTCCGTTGTCTTCCAACTGCCAGACCTCGAGGTTGTCGCCGACTCGCACATCGTTGGCCAATTCCAGCGGCCTGTAGCCGTCCAGAATCTTGGAATCCTCGTTCACTGGCGCGAGGAGCGCGAGGTTCACTTCGTAGTCGACCCCGACGATTTTCGCCGGAGTTTTCTCGCCGGTGTCGGCCTGCTCCAGCTCAATGTAAGTGTGGTTTACGATCAGCTCCGCAGTTACGAGAACGCGATTGCCAGCGAGAACCGCGCCGAGTCCGTTTCGCTTCACCGGCGGCGATTTTTCCCAAGGCCGAATGAAGTTGTGGCCCTGATTCGTGACGTTGACGCGAATGCAGGAAGTGTCGGGCGTTGGCGGACCGTCCTGAGCCTGAGCGAATGTCAGGGCAGCGATGGACGCGAGTGAGATTAGAGAGATGAGTCGTTTCATCGGAATATAAATTGGTCGTTTTGAAGTTCAGCCTGCGTCCGGCCCCATGATCGGATCACCCAGCAGCTGCTCGCGGGTGACGCCGTAAGTCGCCTTAATTCGGGCCTGGGCTGCTTCGACCCGGGACTTCTCAATCACGATCGGTCGTCCCTCGCTCATAAGCTTGATCACGTGGAATTCGCCTTCGACCTCATCCACAAAAAGCGCTTGGTGAAGATCCTTGATCGTGCGGATTTTTTTACCGTTCACCTCTTCGACCACCTTGTGAAGGTACGGGCCCAAATGCGTGTTCACCTCATCGGGTAGAATCTTGGTGATCACGATGATTTGCGGCTTCTCCTCGTAAATCTCCTCCTTACTGAAATATGTGTAGAGGTAGCGGACCTGGAGATTCGTGATCCCGTGCGCCGCCATCAGATTGCGATCAACCGGCTGAAACACGAGCCCTGAAAAGACCACGAACTGTGGATCGTTGTCGTAGGTGTTGGCTTGAATCAAATAGGGAAGAAATCGCTTCAGCTCGACGTCGATCTCCATCGGCTTATGATCGCGGACGAGGGTCAACTTAACATTGTCGCCAACGTATTTCCGCTCGACAATTTCGTTCATGTTCACCCGCGCGCCGTTCAAGCTGATGTAGCCGTCGCTGCCAACCGGATGGCCGTCGATCGCGATGACGATGTCGCCTGTTTCGAGCAAACCGCCGCCGGAACCCGCGCTGTCAGCCGAAGCGACCATCACGCCGATCCCATCGTCAGGCAGCTTCATCGCCTTGCGCTGCGCGGGATTGAGAATGTTGAAGTGCGAGACCGCGAGGTCCGGATAATAATCGTATTCGCCGTCTTTGATATCGAGGAGGAAGCGATTGATCACTGGCGATGGAATCATGTAACCCGTGTTCTGCGCAACGTTCCCGCTGTAACCCTGAAAGGCGACTCCGACGACTTTGCCATTCTGAATCACGGGTCCACCGCTGTTCCCTGGGTTGATCGCGGCGTCGACCTGAACTGCGAGGTGCCAGTCGACATCCGAGTGGGCGTAAGCGCGAAAGTCGATTCGCGAAACGACACCGCGCGTGACCGAAATCCTCTGCCCACCGATCGGATAGCCAACTGCGATCACAGTGCTGTTCAGCGGGGGCACGTTTCCGATTTGAAGCGGCTTCACGTCCTCAAACGCTGAAGAATCCTTCAACCTGAGCAACGCCAGATCGCAGTCGTGAGCGATGTGGACGATCTCGGCTTCATACGGCTTAGGATCGTCCACCTTCTTCACGAACAACAAGCGGCTGTTGCTGACGACGTGAGCGTTGGTTAGAAACATGTTCGGGCCGACCAGAAAACCGGTCCCGCTTCCGCCACCCGACCCGCCTGCATTCCACGGCGTCTGGTAATTCGGAATCCACGCTTCGTTTTCAACTCGGACAATCGCCGAGTAAGCCGATTCGTTAAGGTTGACCTGTCGCTCCAGCGTGGTCAGTCCGCCGGCACCGGCAGGTTCCGTGGGAATTGTGCTCGGCGCAGGAGTCGGAGCCGGCGCGGTTGGAAGGGGAGTCACTCGGATCTGCGCGTCGACACTCAAGGTCAACAACGCCGTCAGAGCAAAAAAAGGCGCGAGCAGCCTGAGGCTCGCGCGGGTAGAGAAAATTCGGATCATTCTGAAGTGGGATTTTCGGTGAGGCGGGAATCTAGAGAGTCGAGAACCAAAGTCAACGACGGCTCAGCGCTTCCCGGCTTGCACCCGGCCTGCCGCTTGGCAGAGTCACCTCATGATTCGAATCGGTATTGTCGGCTGCGGCCGAATTCTGGCGGCGCACCTGCGCGGGTTTCGGTTGCTGCGTGAAGCGGGCGTCGATGATTTTCAGATCACCGCGCTCTGCGCTCGCAAAGAAATCGATGCTCTTGGCTATGTCGATCGCAACGGCGGCGTCCCGCAACGGAGAGCGGTTTCAGACATCCCGGGCGACCCGCTGGCGATCAGCGAGGAGTACCTTTCCGATTTCCAGCCAGGCGTCGACGTCGCGGTCTACACCGACTACCAGAAAATGATCGAGGAAGGCCCGATCGACGCCGTTCACGACTACACCGTCCACAGCCTGCATCACAAAATCGCCGAACTCGCCTTCAAACACGGCAAGCATCTCTGCTCGCAGAAGCCTCAGGCGATCACGATCAAAGCGGCGAAACGGATGTGCGACCAGGCAGCAGCTGCTGGCGTGACCTTCGGAGTTTTCGAGAATTTTCGCTACGCACCAGGCACTCGCCGGATCAAAGCCTGCTTCGAGCCAAACAGCGTGCTGGGCGACTTGCAGATGGTTCTGTTAGGGGCTGCCGGAAAGTGGTGGGCACCGAACAAAATCGTCGCCGAGACCCCGTGGCGGCACAAACTGATCGAAGCCGGCGGGATCGCGCTCGATCTCGGGCCGCACATGTTCGATCTCGTTCGCTACATCGCGGGCGAAATGAAAACCGTGATGGGCCGGACCGATGTTGTCGAAAAAACGCGTTTCACCTGGGATGCGGACGGAACCGAGACTGACCGAATCGACTGCGACGCCGACGACACGTTCTACGCGAGTTTCGACACCGAATCCAGCGTGAGCGGCTCGGTCTACGGCAGTTGGGCGGGTCACGGCGAAGCCACGCTGCTGGCCGAAGGACCAGTCTTTTACGGAAGCAAGGGCCGGGTGACAGGCGATCGCCTGACGCTCGATGGCGAGGAGCCGAAATCGCTCGCTGAGTCCGTTGAGATCGACCTACCGTTCGGGCTGGACAACGACTTCGCGCTTTGCGCCCTGGATTGGCTCGAAGCGGTCAAGAACGGAACCCAGCCCGAGACGAACGGCGATGAAGGCCTGCGCGATCTCGCCGCAGCGTTCGCCGTCGTCGAATCTTCGTTAGCAGGTCGCCAGGTTTCGATGAACGAGATCCTATCGGGCGAAGTTTCGGCTTACCAGGATCCGATCAACGCGCATTACGGGATTTGATCACCGGTTAGCAGGGCAAAGTAGTGGTGGCTTCCAGCCGCCAAGAGCCTTTGCCGAGCAGCCAACGGCGGCTGGAAGCCACCACTACTTGGCCGATCACGCAGGAATTTCGCCGCGCTTCTTCAACGCCGTCAGCACGCCGTGGAGCATCCGGATTTCGTCGCTGCTGAGATTATTCCGAGTGAACAACGCCCGGAGATTTCGCATCGTGTCAGGGCGCAGTTCCGGAGTCAGGAAAAAGCCGCTCGCTTCGAGTTCGACCTCGAGACGACTGAGAAAAGCGTTCGTCTCGGACTTTTCCGCTGGAGCTTGATCACTTCCAACGGAGACCGCGCTTTCGTTCGTCCTCCACCATTCCCAGGAAAAGAGAAGGACGGCCTGGGCGAGGTTGACCGAAGAAAATTCCGGGTTGGTCGGAATGTGAATCAGCCGATCGGCGCGAGCCAGACTTTCGTTGTCGAGCCCGGAAGCTTCTGGGCCGAAAAGAACGCCGATTCGCGCTGAATCATCGCCGCTGGCCGGTCGCCGAATCTCAGCAACGGCGTCAGCGAGATCGAGACCCGGAATGTTCAGCCGGCGATTCCGCGCAGTCGTCGCTAACACCCGATGGCAGTCGGAAACGGCCTCGTCGACGCTATCAAAACAGACAACGCCTTCGATCACAGAATCGGCGTCAGCCGCCGTGGCAATCGCCGCTGGATTCGGCCAGCCATCACGCGGGTTCACCAGCCGCAACTCGTCGAGTCCACAATTCAACATCGCCCGAGCGCACATCCCGATGTTTTCGCCAAGCTGCGTGTTGACGAGGATGATAACTGGCGGTGAATCGGGCATTGTGGTTGGTAACTTTCGAAGGGGACTCCCGTCGACATTTTCGCAACGACGCATTGGACGATGGATCTTCACGCCGGTCGCGCAAACACAGGATCGCTTCGATTCAAAATCGAATTGAAGATCGCAAAGCCGAACAAGGAACAGGCGCGGAGCAGTTGATTTTGGATTCACCGAGTGCTTCCGTGCCGCCGAGCGATCCCTGACGAACCCAAATTCCTTGCCCTGACATGAATCCAATCACATCCGCCTCTCCTCTCGACGACACGCCGGAAACGACTCCTCCGGAAGCCGGTTTCGCGGCGTCGAAATCCCAGGCGTTGCAAGCCGCCGAAGAACTCCGCGCAGCGGCTGGAACGAAAGCTCAACAACTGAAGCAGGCCGCTGAGCATCGTGCTCGCCAACTTCGCGACGCAGCTGAGGATCGCGCCGGAAAACTCAAGGACGCCGCCGGTCGAGGAGCCGAGCAAATCAAAGACGCCGCCGGCCCAGCAATCGAGGACGCTTTCGAGCGCGCCAAAGAAGTTCGCGAAGAGGTCGAAGCCTACGTCCGCGCAAATCCGACCAAGTCCGTCCTGTCCGCTCTCGGCATCGGATTCGTGCTCGGCCTGCTGCTTCGCCGCTAGCAGCTGCTGCGATGATTACGCGAATGCCAGGCGACGAGGAAGATTCGGATTTCGACGACGAAGAGTCTGGCCCCGGCGGAAATCTGAAGGGCCAGATCATCGGCGCTTCTCGCACTTTTCTCGCCTATTTTCAGGCCCGAGCTCAGCTGTTTTCGCTCGAAGCTCGGGAAGCCTCCGATCAAATCGGCAAGCGCCTGACCTACATGGCGATCGGCGGTGCCCTGCTTTTTCTCGGCTACGTCCTGCTCGTCGCCGGCCTGATTCCGGTCATCGCCGACAGCCTCGAAGTTTCCTGGAAGCTCGTCAGCCTGATCGCGGCCGCCCTGCACGTATGCGGCGGCGCTGTTTTCATCGTGATCGGCCTGAAAGCGTTTTCGAATCCTACTTTTGAAGAAACCCAGAACGAACTGGAAAAAGACCGCGAATGGCTCGCCCGAAACCTACCGACCTCGAACGCGAAAAAACCGCGCTGAAGTCTCAGCTCGCTCGCTGCCGTCGCGATGGAGCCGAAGCCTTGAACGGGCTCGGTAACGCGCTGGATCTTCCGCGTCAGCTCCGCGATTCCTTCCGTACCAGCGGCTGGAAATGGATCGCAGGAGCCCTCGCCGCCGGAGCAGCGGTTAGCCTCCTCGTCTTTCGGCGTTCTCCAGTTAAAAACGGCGGCGGTTCCAGCAAACGCGCGTTGGCTCCATTTCTCATCGCGCCCGTTGCGAAGAGTCTTTTCTCGTTGCTCAAGCCGATGCTAAGCGGCTTCGCGCGCAAGCAGTTTAAGAGGTTCTTCAAGAAGGAACTGGATTGACAAACGTCCGCGAAAGCGTACGCAATCCGTCGTGAAAACCGTCACCGCAACGGAGGCTCGCTCCGATCTCTACCGATTGATCGATTCGTCGCGCGAAGCTCACGAGCCGATTCAAATCACCGGCAAGCGCGGCGACGTCGTTCTCCTTTCGCTCGAAGATTTCTCAGCGATGGAAGAGACGATCTATTTGCTCAACATAAAGGGAATGCGCGAATCCATCATCGAAGGCATGGCCACTTCTGTGGAAAATTGTGCTGAGGAAATTGAGTTATGAATTTTCGGCTTGTTTTCACGAAGCAGGCTCAGAAAGACGCGAGAAAACTTCGGGGTTCCCACCTCTCGGAAAAAGCCCAGCAGCTGCTGGCGATTTTGCGAGACGATCCGTTTAGAATTCCGCCGCCGTTTGAAGCTTTGGTCGGCGATCTATCGGGCGCGTTTTCTCGCCGGATCAACATCCAGCATCGGTTGGTTTATCAGGTTCTGGAGGAAGAAAAAATCGTCAAGATCTTGCGAATGTGGAGTCACTACGATTGACTCCCGCATGCTTCGATTGCTCCTCGTTTCTCTATTATTTGTCGGCTCGGCCTTCGCCGAAAAGCCTAACATCATCGTAATCATGGCTGATGACCTCGGCTATGGCGACCTCTCCTGCTACGGCGCGACTGCTTTTGAAACCCCGCATCTCGATCAGCTCGCCGCCGAAGGAATTCGCTTCACCAGCGGCTACTGCTCGGCTTCGACCTGCACGCCGACCCGCTATTCGCTGTTGACCGGGACCTACGCCTTTCGCGGCAAACGCACTGGAATCGCCCCACCGAGCTCGCCAGCGATCATCCAGCCGGAGACCCAAACCGTTGCAGACGTTCTGCACGGCGGCGGCTACAAAACGGCCGTGATCGGCAAGTGGCATCTCGGGCTTGGCGGTCCGGACGGCCCGGATTGGAACGGCGATCTCAAGCCAGGGCCGCTCGAAATCGGCTTCGACACCTGCTACCTGCTTCCGACTACGAACGACCGCGTGCCCCAGGTTTACGTTCAGGATCACCGCGTTTTGAATCTGGATCCCGACGATCCGATCTGGCTCGGAAGCAAGAAGCCGAGCCCCGAGCACCCGACCGGAATCACTCATCGCGACTCGCTTAAAATGGACTGGTCGCATGGCCATAATTCGACGATCCACAACGGAATCAGCCGAATTGGATTTTACACCGGTGGCCGCAAAGCGCGTTTCCGCGATGAAGACCTGACCGACAAATGGGTCGAGCAATCGGTAAAATTCATCGAAGAAAACAAGGACGATCCCTTCTTCCTTTTCTACGCCTCGCACGCGATCCACGTCCCCCGGATGCCGCCGGAGCGATTCCAGGGCAAGACTGATCTTGGCTTCCGCGCAGACGCGATTCTGGAGCTCGATTGGTCGGTTGGCGAGATTATGAAAGCGCTCGACCGGCTCGAAATCGCGGAGAACACGCTCGTCGTTTTCTGCTCGGACAACGGCCCCGTTCTCGATGACGGCTACGCCGATGGCGCGGTTGAAAAAATCGGCGATCACCGCGCGGGCGGCCCGTTCACCGGCGGAAAATACAGCGTCTACGAAGGTGGAACGCGGACGCCGTTTATCACGCGCTGGAAAGGCCGAATCAAGCCCGGCGTGAGCGACGAGGTCGTCTGCACGATCGATTTCGCAGCGAGTTTCGCGGCTCTGACCGGCCAGCAGCTGCCGGACGGTGAGTGCCTCGATAGTTTTGATGTTTCAGGCGCAATGTTAGGCGAAGACGGCGCGAAAGGCCGGGATCATCTCGTTCAGCAGAACAACGGCAACGGCGGTGTCTTCGGATTGCGCGTTGGCGATTGGAAGCTCCAGCGTCACGACTCGAAATTCGCTCGGAACGTGGTCGTCGAGGCGAAGCTCGCGAATACGAAAGTCCCGCAGTTTCAGCTCTTCAATCTGGCCGACGATCCGGCGGAAAAGAAGGATGTGCTCGAAGCGAATCCGGATGTTGCCGAGCGGCTCAAGGCTCAGTTGGCGAAGATTATCGCGGATGGGCAGAGCCGGAAGTGACCTGACAAGAGCGAAGAATGCTAAAACTGCCGAACGGCGAAATCGCTGAAATTCCAGATGAGAAGCTGACCAGCTACCTTCTCAACCGGGATCATGCCGATGGCGCTCCAAAGGCCAAATTCTTTGCCCAATTTGGGTTCACAATTGATCAACCTGGCGAACTCGCCGAATCGCTTCGAGATCACGCCGTTTCGGCTGAGGTCACCAAGGAAATGGAGTTCGACTTTGGCGAGAAGTTCGTTCTAGAGGGTCCTTTGAAGACTCCCGATGGACGTTCGCCTATCCTGATCTCCGTCTGGGTTCGCGAAGGGGAGCAGCCAGAACCCAGACTTGTCACCGCGTATCCAGCGTGATTCATTGCCTTATGATTTCCGAACACAGCCGAGTCGTTCTGACCAAAGACCTGCCCGAACGTGGGCTGGAGCAAGGAGACGTCGGAACCGCCGTTCATGTCTACTCCAACGCCGATGCATTTGAGATTGAGTTTGTATCTTTGAGTGGACGAACATTGTGCGTCGAAACCGTTCCAGCGGACGCCGTTCGGGCCGTTCGTGAAACTGAGCTGTCGAAAGCACGGGAATTCGTAACAGCTGCCTGAATCAGCTTTCAGCGTTGGACGAACCAGGCGGGCTGAAACCGTTGAGATTTTGGTTGGCGAAACAATCAGAGCCGACTTTGCTGAGGGATGAATTCTCGATTGGTCTTAGTCTTTCTCCTCTCCGCGTTCGGCATTTCCAATCTCGCTGCCGAAGCCGTCTGGCCGCGGTGGCGCGGACCGTCTGACAGCGGAAGCACCCCCACAGAAGGTGATTTCCCTCAGCAGCTGCTGGGCGACAACATCGCCTGGAAAATCGAGCTTCCCGGCAAGGGCGCTTCGACGCCGATCATCTGGGGCGAGCACATTTTCGTAACCGGTCAGGATGAAGGTCAGGACGTCGCCATCGCGCTCGATCTCAAAGGGAAAGAACTCTGGCGGACGGAAGTCGGAGAAGCCCGTGATGGCAAGCATCGCAACGGTTCCAGCGCGAATCCTTCGATCGCGACCGATGGTGAGTTTCTCTTCGCCTATTTTAAGAGCGGAAATCTCGCCGCGATGAAAATGGACGGCGCGGTCCTCTGGCAGACCAACATTCAGGAAACCTACGGCAAATTCAGCCTTTACTGGGATCTCGGCACGTCGCCGGTCGTGACCGAAAAGCACGTCGTGATCGCGGCGATGCACGGCGGTCCTTCTTACCTCGTCGCGTTCGACAAAGCCACAGGCGAGGAAGCCTGGAAAGTCGATCGAACCTACGAAGTGCCGGTCGAGAACGATCACAGCTACTCGACTCCGCTCCTCGTCGACAACACGATTTACGTCTGGGGATCCGAGCACTTCACGGCTCATTCGGCTCAGGATGGAAAGAAACTCTGGGATGTTGGTGAGTTCAATCCGGAAGGGAAGAAGAACTGGGTCGTCTGCGCGTCGTTTGTGATTTCGGACGGCATCGCGGTCACGCCTTACGGGCGCGGCGCTGTCCTTCACGGAGTCAGCCTCGAAGGCGAGCGTTTGTGGGTTCGTGAGGGCGTTGGCTCGTTCGTTCCGACGCCGGTTGTCTACAACGGAAATGTCTACGTGTTAGGCGATAGCGGCGAAGTCGAGTGTGTGAATCCGAAGAACGGCGAGTCCATCTGGAAAGACAAGCTCCCACGCTCCAACGCCAAATTTTACTCATCGCCGACGATCGCCGGCGGCCTGCTCTATGCGGGTAACGAAAAAGGCGTGATGTACGTCGTGAACGTCGCGGACGGTTTCGAACTCGTGTCAGAGAACGATTTTGGCGAGCAGATCATCGCCTCGCCGGTTCCCGTCGGCCAGCAGCTGCTGGTTCGGACCGCTCTCCATCTTTATTGCATTGGGAAGTGAAACCGTAGTTCCCGCATCTCCGCATGCGGGCCGGTCGACCAGCGGGTGCGGAGACCCTTTTCTACAGCAGCGTCGTTAGTCGTTCCTTCGCCTCCTGAAAGTAGTCCTCATCGATCTCAAACCCGACGAATCGCTTCACGCCCTCGTCACGCGCCGCGAGTCCAGCGTGCCCGATTCCGAGGAACGGCTCGAGCATCGTGATCTGGGCAGGAGCAGGTGTGACGATTCGAATGCACATCGCCGCCAGCTCAGACGGGAACGTCGCCGGATGCGGACGATCCGCAGAGCGCCGGTTGATGGTTTGGTAGGGCACGAACCAGGTGTTCCCGCGGCAACGCCGGTCCTTGCCATCGGTGTGGCCCCAGCGCGCGATGTTCGATTTGTCAGCGTAAGGAACTCCGGCACCGCGGCGATCGAGCGGGACGTCGCCGGTTTTGGTAAAATGATAGAGGAACTCGTGGCAGTCGTTGACGAAACGTTTGGAGTTGATCGGCTTGAAGTGCCCTACCGAAACAGGCTCGCCTTTGCGTGGCTGGACGGTGATCGATTTGACCCAGTGAAACGTGTTCTGAAGCACGAACAGCTCTGGCGTTAACGCAAGAAGTAGCTGATGCGGCAAAAGCGGATTCGACGGCGCGGCACCGATATTGAGAAAGAACGAGCCGTCCGGTTTGAGCACGCGCTTGATTTCTCCCGCCCAGGTCAGGCACCATTCCAGAAACTCATCGACCGGTCGCGAATCCTTGTATTTTCCGTAGTCGATTCCCAAATTATAGGGTGGCGACGTCACGACGAGATCGACCGACTCGTCCGGCAGCTGCTGGCGCATGCCTTCGACGCAATCGCCAAGGTGTAGCTCGATTTTGGTGCGTTCTCCCATTTGCCGCCGAGGATAGCGCCCTTCAGAAGAAACGCGCGACGGATTTTTTTCCGCGACCTTCGCTCAAGTTTGTGGTTCGATGCGTGATGAAAACGCAGACCCTGATTTTCTCCCTTTCTCTCTCGCTGACGGGCTTCGCCGTTGCAGAAAACTGGCCGCAGTTCCACGGCCCGAATCTCGATCGCACGAGCGCCGAGACCGGCCTCCCGACTGAGTGGAGCGCGACGGAAAATCTGAAATGGCAGCTGAAACTCCCAGGCGAAGGTGCCTCCTGCCCGATCATTTGGGGCGATGCCGCGTTCGTCACGACCTTCACTGGTGAAGGCGCATCCGTGGAGCGGCATTTGGTGAGAATCGACGTCAAAAGCGGTGAAGTCGTCTGGCAGAAAACAATTCCCGCGTGGCATCCGGAAGACGACTACAAGGGCTACATCACGGAGCACGGCTACGCGTCGAACACACCGGTTACCGATGGTGAACGGGTTTACTGCTTTTTCGGCAAGGGCGGTGTCTACGCGTTTGATTTCAGCGGGAATGAAATCTGGAAAGCCGAGACTGGTAGCCAGTCGTCCAAGCAGAAATGGGGATCAGCCGCCAGCCCGATTCTCTACGACGGCAAGCTGATCGTGCCCGCTGGCGATGAGGCCCGAGCGATCTTTGCCTTCGATGCTGTGACTGGCAAGGAGCTCTGGAAAGCCGAGGGCGACCGGTTAGCCGCCTCCTACGGATCTCCAGTGATTATGAAGGTCGACAACGAGCGGACCGACATCATTTTTTCGATGCAACAGGAGGTCTGGGGCATCAATCCGAGCAACGGCAAGCTCCGCTGGTTCGCCGAGTACGACTTGCCCGGGAACATGTCTAACACGCCTTCAATCGTCGGCGACGTGATCACGATTTCGGGCGGTTTTCCGCGCACAGCGCGCGTCGCGGTCAAGGGCGGCGGCAAGGGCGACATGACGGCCTCCGTTCTTTACGACACTCAGAAGCCAACGACTTACATGACCGCTCCCGTCTCTCATGATGGGCTTCTTTACTGGGTTTCCGACAGCGGAATCGCCTTCGCGGCGAAGCCGGGCGAGGCGGAAGAAATCTGGCAGGAACGCGTTCCGGGGCTCGATGGTGCCGGTGGTCGCGGCAAGCCGTTTTACGCTTCGCCGATTCTCGCGGACGGGAAAATTTATGCCGTTAGCCGCGCGAATGGGGTCTTCGTGATCGAGCCGAGCGAGGAGGGCCTGAAGGTCATCGCGCAGAACAAAATCAAAGGAGACGACTCGCTGTTCAACGCGTCTATTTCGATCGCTGACGGAAAGATTTATCTGCGCTCGGCCAAAGTTCTCTACTGCATCGGCAGCTGAGTCCAGTGCGTCAGGTCGCGATCGAGGATTCTCGATAGTTTCTCAACATCCTCGCGAAAGCAGTTTCGCAACTCCGCGTTCAGCTCTTCGGGTAGCTGAGCGCGCTTGCCTTTTCGAAACGAAAGCTTCTCCGAGAGGTTTCGAATTCGTTTCAAGATGCCGAATTTCGCGTTCCGCATTCCCAGCTTTTCCCTGAGGTCGATTGCGCGCTCGAGAAACCAGGTTACCAGCTTGTGGGATTTCCCGGCGACGACCTGACGATTGCCGAGCACGCGAGGAAACTCGGTTCGACCGTCCGACTCAACGTTGAGGAATTTGAGAATCTGTTCGTACTCGCGTTTCGCGTCTTCAGCAAAATCCTCGTAGATCACAACGCAGAGTCGATCGTGGTCCACCGTCTTGAAAAGCCGCAGCAGCTGCTCACCAAAAAGTCCCCACTTTCGATACTGAAGAAATTCCGGCCAGCGGTTGGCGCGCGGCAGACTTTCGCCCTTCGCGCGGGTTTCCTGGAGCGACCATGCCTCAGAGAAATCGGTCACGTCCTCCTGCCCAGCGACGAGCAACTGAGCGTGAAACGACTGGACCATTTCAACTGGATTCCGGAGCATGACCACAAACCTCGCCCCCGATTGGAATTCCAGAATTTCCGCAACCGCAGTTTCTGAAAACAAACCGTAGGGCGATCCCTCGCCGACCGCTTCGTGCTCTGGGCCCGCGTCGCGGAAACAATTAAGGTAAGCCGCCTCATCGAACGTGATCCGCGTCGAAAAATCTCGCCCGAAATAGAACGGCTCCTTCGGATCGGCGAATGCGATCTTCGGATGCTCAGCAAGGTACTGGCACATCGCCGTCGTTCCGCATCGCGGCGCGCCAATCACGAAAAAATCCGGTTTTCGATTCACGCCCTTCTTTCACTCCGCGATATCAAAACGCCAACGAGATTCCGCTTCTCCAGTTGCGGATTTCCAGCCTGGCGTTACTTTCGCCTCCTGATCCGATGCGTTTCAACGATCTCAGCACTTTTGTTTCCCTTCCCGGCAGCCTCGCTCTCCAGCAGCTGCTACTTGGGCTAGCCGCTCGCTAGTCCTTGATTTTTCTACCGTCCCCTGTCCCTTTCCCGCGCTTTCGCGGAATCAATCTGTACACGCATTCTCTGTTATGAAACCCCAGTCCATCCGGAAATACCGAGCCTTCAAGCCAGTCGATCTGCCTGATCGAACCTGGCCTGATCGCGCCATCAAAAAAGCTCCCATCTGGTGCAGCGTCGACCTCCGCGACGGCAATCAGGCGCTTCCAATCCCGATGAGCGTCGAGGAAAAGCTCGAGATGTTCGACTTGCTCGTAGAGATCGGTTTCAAGCAGATCGAAGTCGGATTTCCGTCCGCAGCAGACACGGAATTCAACTTTTTGCGCAGGCTCGTCGCCGACGGTCGGATTCCCAAAGACGTTACGATTCAGGTTCTCGTCCAGGCTCGTGAGCACCTGATTCGTCGGACGTTCGAGGCAATCGACGGCGTTCCGAAATCGATCGTTCACCTCTACAATTCAACTTCGCCGCTCCAACGCCGGGTGACTTTTCACGACGCATCGAAAAGCAAAATCAAGGGGATCGCGCTGGAAGGAACGGCCTTGGTTCGCGAACTCGCCGACAAAGTTAAGGGCCAGGATATCCGATTTCAGTACTCGCCGGAGAGCTTCTCCGACACCGAGATGGATTATGCTTTGGAGGTTTGTGAGGGCGTCAAAGCAATCTGGAAACCGACCATGCGCAAACCGATCATCTTGAACCTGCCGGCCACGGTCGAGTGGAGCACTCCTAACGTCCATGCAGATCAAATCGAGTGGTTCGGACGCAACATCTCTGAACGCGAGACCGTTCACATCAGCCTCCACACCCACAACGATCGAGGCACCGGAGTCGCGGCAACCGAACTGGGTTTGATGGCCGGTGCCGACCGCGTCGAGGGCACGCTGTTCGGAAACGGCGAGCGGACTGGGAACCTCGACCTCGTCACGGTCGCGCTGAACATGAATAGTCACGGCATCAAAACCGGGCTCGATTTTTCGAATCTGACGACGATTCGCGAGGTCTACGAACGGACCACGCGGATGACCGTTCCCGAGCGCCTGCCCTACGCAGGTGAGTTGGTTTTCACAGCTTTTTCCGGCAGTCATCAGGACGCGATCAAGAAGGGCTTCGAACGCCGCGACGCGGATTTGATCAAGAATCCGAAGAAGAAATGGGGTGTGCCCTACCTCACGATCGATCCTCAAGACATCGGCCGGAGCTACGAGGCGATCATCCGGATCAACAGCCAGAGTGGCAAAGGCGGCGTGGCTTACGTTCTGGATCAGGAGCACGGTTTCGACATTCCGAAGTCGATGCATCCGCAAGTCGGTCAGCGGATTTACTCGATCGCGGATCAGCTCGGAGACGAACTTTCCTCGGACGCAGTTCGCGATCATTTTGTCCGCGAATTCGCTAACGTCGGCGATCCGATGGAACTTCTGGATTACGAGCTCGATCACCGCGCCGGAAAACGCGGTGAAGTCACCTGCGTCGCGAAAATCGCGATCAAGGGCAAGGAACGCGAAATCAACGGCATCGGAAACGGTCCGATCAACGCCTTCGTCCATGCGCTGGAAACAGCCGGACTGAAGGATTTTTCCGTGACCGATTACCGATCGCATGCGGTCCGCGGTGGCTCGGATGCGGACAGCGCGGCTTACGTTCAAGTCCAGCAGCTGCTGGAGCCGGGCCAGGGCGGACCAGGGCTTCTCTGGGGCTGCGGGATCGATTCATCGATCGAAATGGCTGGGCTCAAAGCGCTTGTGACGGCTTGGAATCTGCTTCGAGATCGGAGCGAAACGCCGGCTTAACTGTAAATGACTTTTACGAGCGTCAACCCGTCCGCCGGAGCCGCGAGGGGCGATTTTACCGCCCCGTTGGATTCGTTAGCGATCAGGCTTGCGAGTTCCGCGAGGCTGAGCCGGCCCTGTCCGGTTTTTACGATCGCGCCCACGATCAGCCTGACCATTTTGTAGTGAAATCCGTCGCCGGTGAAGACGAAACTCAAGTCCTCGCCGACCGCTTCGATCGTCGCAGAGAAAATCGTTCGATGCTTGTCTTCGGGGTTTGAATCCGGATCGCGCCGGTTCGCCGCGAAGGCCGCAAAATCGTGCCTGCCCTCGAACATCGCCAAAGCATCCGTCAGCAGCTGCTGATCAATTATTTTCCGAACATGCCAAGCCAGTCCAACCCGCAACGGCGGTAAAACCGGGCCGGTGAAAATCTCATAGCGATAGGTCTTTTCCCTCGCATCGAAACGGGCGTGAAAATCCGGCGAAGCGGCTTCGCAGCTCATCACTCGGATTGTGCGCGGCAGTTTCGTGTTCAGCGCACGGACCCAGGCATCGGAATCGAGGCTGAGTTCGGCTGGTGCGTCGAAATGCGCGACCTGACCGATTGCGTGAACTCCGGAATCCGTTCGGCCCGAACCACGAATTGGGCCAATGTCAGGATGGATCAAACGCGCTGCAGCCAGGAGATGATCCTGGATCGTGTTTCCGCTCGGTTGACTCTGCCAGCCCTTAAACGGTCGACCGTCGTAGGCGATCGTGAGCTTGAAGCGATTCGCGTTCATCCGAAGATTTCTTCGTCATCCGGGTCCGGCGGCAGCATCGCCATCCCCTGCTGAGAATCGAGGTAATCCTGAAGAATCACGACCGCCGCCGCCTGGTCGATCACCCCCCGCGTTTCCCGCGTCTTGTGGCCAGCTGCATTCAGAATTCCCTGGGCAGTCACCGTCGTGAGCCGCTCGTCGACTTCAACGATCCTGACATGCTCACCAACTTTGCTTTGGAGACTCGCCGCGAATTCGCGCACTTTTTCAACCGCCGCTCCCTCGCTTCCATCCATTTTCAGCGGCAGGCCGAGCACGATTGTCTCCACGGCGTGCTCGCTTACCAGTTCGACGATACGCGGAATCGGCTCCGTCTTGCCGACGTGGATCGTCTCAAATGGATGAGCCAACATCGCCAGCTCATCGCTCAGCGCGATTCCGACGCGAGCGTCACCGTGATCGATGGCGAGAATTCTGGGCATGTCAGGCTACTTCAATTCCTCCGGCATGATGTCGACGAGTTTCTTGATTCCATCGGCGTCGTTGCGATTGGCGATCAGAATTGCGTCCTCAGTTTCAACCACAATCAGGTCGTTGACTCCGAGCAAGGCGATCCGCTTTCCACCGGCGTTGTAGACGATATTATTTGTGCTGTCGAGCTGAGTGACCAGGCCGCGTGTTGAGTTTTCCTGATCGTCCCGGTTCAGATATTTTGCGACCGAGGGCCAGCCGCCGACGTCGTCCCAATCGAAGGTGGCCTCGATGTTGAGAACGCTCGAAGCCTTCTCCATCAGCGCAAAATCGATCGAAATTTTCGGCAAGAGCTGGAATTCAGCCTCAATCGTTTCCTCCAGGTTGGTGCTGGTTTGAATCGAGTTAACGAAATTCGCAAGTTCGGGCGCGTGCTGCGAAAGTTCGCTCACAACCGTTGGGATCGACCAGAAAAACATCCCGGCGTTCCACGAAAAATTCCCCTTGGCCAGAAACTCGGCCGCCTGCTCCGAATCCGGCTTCTCGCGGAATTTTTCGACCTCGAAAACCGGGAGCGCGGACGAGATTTCGGCCTGCTGCCCGCGTTCGATGTAGCCGTAACTCGGGCACGGCCAGGTCGGCTTGATTCCAACGGTAACGAGGCTCGTCGACTTCGACGCGACCGCCAGCGCCGCCCCAACGACGTCGTGAAACGAGCCGGTGTCCTGAATCAGATGATCCGCTGGCAGCACCGCCATCGTGGCCTCCGGATTCCTCCGCGCAACCCACCCAGCTCCGAGCGCGACTGCCGGAGCCGTGTCGCGCTTGGCGGGCTCGGCCAGAATATTTTCGGCCGGAAGATCCACGATCTCGCGCAGACCGTCGAGCTGATCGGCGTTTGTCAGGATCAGGATATTTTCGCGTGGAATCAATCCGTCGAGCCGAGAAATCGTCTTTTCGATCAACGTTTCCTCATCAAAAAGCGCCAGCAGCTGCTTAGGCTTGCGATGTCGGCTCAGCGGCCAGAATCGAGCGCCGCTGCCGCCAGCGAGGATGAGAGCAAAGTGATTTTCCGCCATGATGCTGATCGATGACCGCGCATTGAATTCGACTCAAATCGTTTCTCCATTCGATTTTTCGACGACCGGCGCGATAGTCGTTTGAAACCACGAATCGAAGCACAAAACACCCTCTGAAGATGGAAGAATATCCGACACCGCCGCCGACCAACACTCCCGCTATTTCTGAAAAAACTTTGATCGGCGCTGCGCTCGTTGCAGCCCCTGCGGCGATCGGCTGCGGCATCGGCATTTTGCTTGGAAACGGCCTGAAGCGCGGCAGTCGCGAGGGCTTGGCGATGACACTTTTTGCGCTCGGCGCAGCTGCGGCCGTGCCAGCCGCGGTCGACTACATCAAGCGTATCGCGAATGCTCCGAAAACCCGACGCGGCAGCGATCGTCGCCTCTCCGCGATCCGCGACGGCGATGTCGCGTTCGAAGATGCTTTTGATTACGGAGCCGGTGCGGTGGTCGACGATCACTCGGATGAATTTCGGCAGGAAGCTTAGGCGCTCATGCAATCCGCCGAACCCGCCAGCCGCAAAATCGAAGTCTCCGTCGCCCAGCAGCTGCTACGGCTTTACGAAGACGACCAGGTCCTCGGTGAATGGCCGGTTTCGACCTCGAAATTCGGCGAGGGCTACGAAGAGGGCAGCTACAAAACTCCGCTCGGGAAATTCAAGGTCGCTGAGGAATTCGGCGATGATCAGCCGATCGGGACGATCTTCAAATCACGGCTTCCAATCGGCGTGCGCGACGACGGCGAGGACTCGACCTCGGACGATTTGATCCTTTCGCGAATCCTCTGGCTTGAGGGGCTCGACGACGACAACGCGAACACGAAAGATCGCTACATTTATATTCACGGCACGAATCACGAACACGATATCGGCAAACCTGCCAGCATCGGTTGCGTTCGGATGAAGAATGCTGACGTGGTCTCACTTTACGAGAAAGTGACCGTAGGGACGTTGGTCGAAATCGTGGCTTGAGCGGCGTTTAATCGCGATCTTGCTCGCGACGTTGCTTGCGCTGAATCGATCTCTTTTCGAGAAACTCCTTCAGCGTCGTCCCAGCGGATTGCGTCGCTCGGCGCGCCTTTCGCATGATCCCGGCCTTAAACTTGTCGACGCCCATTGCGTTCTGATTCGTCAGCATCGCCCGAAACGCCTCTTCGACGGTTTTCGGGCGCTCCCCGATTTCAAGGTGAACGCCATAACCGATTTCCCTCGGACAATGCGCATCCGAACCAACCGCGACAAAATCCAACTCCAGGTCGCTGGCGAATCCTTCGTCGAGCTGCTGCGTCAGAATCATTTTCTCCTGCGTTTTGGGAAACATTTTTGGGCCGAGCCAATTGGTAAAACTCAGCGTATCGGCGAACGCGTTGTTGCTCGTTTCGATCGCTCCGAGCCGCGACGCAAGCGCGCGTGACCCGTCGCGCCCGAAGTGCTTGATCACACCGGTTTGCCCAGCCGTGTAGGGATGCGGAATGAAGCCGCTCGCGTCTTTGGAATCGACCACGTGATCGATCACCGCGTCGAGCGAAGTGCTGTAAGGCTCGAGGCATTCGCCAAGATGCGTGTCCTCGTACCACGACGGACAATGGCCGAAAACGACGATGTCGATCCCTTCCGAAGTCAGGATTTCGACGCCTGGCAGCAGAGTCGTCCGCGCGTCTTCAGGTCTGGAATCGATCATCCGATGGTAGGATTCCGCCGGGCGCTTCCAGCAATGCTCGGAGCAGATCACGATGTCGAGTTCAGCCTTCTCGAACGCATTCCAGATTCGTCCGCTCCGACGTCCAATCCGTCGAGATCGGAAATTGAAGTTCGGGTGAAAGTGGTAGTCGACGAAGAGATGCTCGGACACGGAAAAATATTTAGCCCAAAGCCTGGATTGAGGCAATGTCCATATTGTGAGCGCGAGCGATGATTTTGAGATCCCGGACGACGCGGTCGAGATCCCGATCACCTCGGAAATCGATCTCCATACCTTTCGGCCAAAAGAAATTGGCTCGCTGCTTCCTGAATATTTTCGCGAGTGCCGAATGCGCGGGCTGTTCGAAATTCGGGTCGTCCACGGCAAAGGAACCGGCACGCTGCGCGAAGGCGTCCGGCGAATTCTGGAGCGCGAGCCGGGCGTGATTTCGTGGCGGAGTGGAAATGAAACCGAAGGCAGCTGGGGTGCGACGATGGTCCGCCTGGCACCGATGAAAGACGAATTATGAAGAACCTGTTTTCGATACTCATCGCGTTCGCGCTCACTTCAGCAGCTGCTGGAGCGGATCGCCCTAACATTGTCCTCATCATGGTCGATGACATGGGCTGGTCCGACGTCGGTTGTTACGGCGGCGAGATCCGAACGCCGAACATCGATTCGCTCGCCGACGACGGCATGCGGTTCACGAGATTTTACAACAACGCGGTTTGCGGTGCGACGCGGGCCTCGCTTTTGACCGGGCTTTACTGCCAGCAAACCGGGCATGCTGGCAATCGCTGGAATGAGCCGAAGGATTTTTCGAAGTGCGTGCTGATTTCGGAAGTCATGCAGGCGGGCGGCTACCACACGGCGATGGTCGGCAAGTGGCAGGGGCGCGATCTCGCGGTCGAGCGCGGGTTCGACCGATTTTTCGGGCCGAATTGTCAGGGCAAAATCAGTTACTGGAATCCAGTGGTCGCGAACGATTTTTATCTCGATGATCAGCCTTGGGAGTTTCCGGAGTCCGGCTTTTTCATGACGGAGGCCTTCAATGATCACGCCGTCGACTTTCTCAAGTCAGCAGCTGCTGGTGCCGATGAGAAGCCGTTTTTTCTCTACGCGGGCTACATCGCGCCTCACTGGCCGCTGCACGCGCTCGAGGCTGACATCGCCGGTTACCGCGAGCAGTACCTCGACGCTGGCTGGGACGAGTGGCGGGAACGTCGGCTGGAACGTCAGCGCGAACAAAGGTTGATCCCGGCGAACTGGGAACCCGGACCTAAGCCGAAAACTCACAGTTGGGCCGAGGATACTGATAAGAAGTGGCAAGCAGAGAGGATGGCCGTTTACGCTGCCCAGATTTCGGCGGTCGATCGCGGTGTCGGGCGAATGCTTGAGGTCTTGAACGAGGCCGGAGTCGCCGAAAACACGCTCGTCTTGTTTCTCTCCGACAACGGCGCAGCGCCTGACGGAGGCCTCCGTCCGAGCGAAAGCGGTTTCGGTTTCAACCGCGACGACAAGCAGAAAAACTGGCGAAAGGACGGTGGGCTGATTAAAGGTGGTAGCGGCCCGGATCACATGCCTGGGCCGGCGGACACGTTCGCGGGTTACGGAATTGCCTGGGCGACAACGAGCAACACGCCTTTTCGAGACCACAAGCAATCGGCTTACGAAGGCGGAATCCGCACACCGCTCATCGCACGCTGGCCGGCGGCGATTCAGAAGGGCGGCGGTCTCACGAATCAAGCCGGGCACGTGATCGACGTGATGGCGACCTGCCTCGATGTCGCCGGGCTCGACTACCCGAAAGAGTTCGCTGGACGTCGTCCCCTGCCAATGGAAGGCCTGAGCCTCGCGCCGATTTTTCGTGGCGAAGAGCGCCCAGGCCACGAGGCAATCGGCTGGAACTGCAGTCGTGGCCAGGCACTGAGCCAGGGGAAATGGAAACTTGTCAGGCCCGCTCCGAACAAGTCCTGGGAGCTTTACGACCTCGAAGCAGACGGCGGTGAAACCAACGACCTCGCTGAGGCTCAGACTGATCGCGCTCAGAAGATGGCAGCCGATTGGGAAATCTGGCGCAAACGCGTTGGAGCCCGAAACTAAGCCGTCGCGTCTTTTATCCAAGCGCGAAGTTGGTCGCCTACCGATCCGATATTCTTCAGCAGCTGCTGGAAATCCGCGTGTCCGTGTTCGATGCACCACGGCCCTCGGAATCCGGCTTTCCAGCCTATTTCGAAACAACGCTCCAAGTCGTAAGCCGCGTGCTGGCCGTCCGCTCCGAGTGTCTTTGCCTTGAAATCGCAAGTCGCCGCCAGCGGAAACGTTTTCTCCAAACCCGGATACCGAATCTCATTCGAATTCCAGTTTCCAGTGTCAGGCGACGCCGGGAGATCGCGATCCACCGCTTCAATCAAGCTGACCACAGAGTTGGGATCGGCCTGCATCCACCCGAAATTTTCCACCAGGATCTCAACCTCTTTCTCCCCACCATAGTCAGCCAACTCGCGAAACGACTCCACCAGCAAGCTCATTTCTGGCTTCTCCGGTGTTGGAAGCGGCCTCGCCCAGCGCATTCCCATTCGCGCCGCAGCGTCGATCGATTTCTTGTAAACCTCGACCGCGTGCTTCCGGGCCTCGGGATCAGCGCTGCCCGGATCGATTCCGCGCTGGTTCATTTTGAGGTTTGTCAGGACGCAACCGGCCGACTCCGCAGCTTCACGAAACGGATCGACGACCGCTGGCTCCAGGGACGTAAAATTCATCGTGTTCATGTCGACGACGCGCATGTCGAGTTCGTCGCGCGCGACCTTCGGGATGTCGTTGAGTTTCAGCGCCCCCTTCTTTTGATGGGATCCGAAGACGGCCGCCACGATTCCGACTTCGCCGGCGAGGGGATTTTCGTCAGCAGCTGCTGGAAGCCGACTCGCGGCCATCGCCGACCCTGACAATGCCAAAAACCGCCTGCGCGTTGAGGAATTCATCTTTCCTGCTCGCGCAAATCAAGCGCTGCCGCAAACAAGATCGGCATTGAACCTTTCTGCCGTTCGTCCAAATTTCACGACATGAGGAACCGCGTATTTACCGTGCTCAACTTGATCTTCGTCCCGCTTTTCGCGGTGTTTTCCTGGTTTCAAATCAACGACACCGACAAGGCGATCTACGAAAACGCCAGCCTGTTCGACGCTTGGAGCTGGGTCGTTTTTTATGGACTGATCGCAGTCAGCTTCGGTCTTGCCGTGGCGAAGATTCGGCCCTGGCCGCTCTATCTGTTGATGATCGGATTCTGCGTTTACGAGCTGATCGACACCGGCCCCGGGCTCTACAGGAATCTCTTTGGCGACGAGGAATTCACGATGATGCAGAACAGCATGAGCGCCGAGGATCCAAGGGTAGAACTTTCCCGCGAGTTTTTTGGGGCCGTGATCGCGCTCGTTGCGATCGGATTTCTCTGGCTGCAGCGCCGTTTTACTTCGAAGGAAGATCCCAAACCGTCTCAGCCTCAGCCTGCGGATTGAGCATCGCGTTAACGACTCGCGACATCAGCAAAAGCGACGGGCCGTCTTCCGGTTGCTTCACGAGAAGATCGCCCAGAATCGCGGAAGCCTTCTGGTTTTCTCCGTTTTCGAAATGAGTTAATGCCTGTTCGTATCGATCTCGCAATTTTTTGGCTCGCGCGCTAGAAACAGCCGTGACCTCGTTCAGTTCAATCGGCGTAACGATGTTCTTCACCCGCACCCTGCAGAGCCGACGAAGCGCGCCTCGTCCCCAATCTGTGCCGAGCAGTTTTCGTGTTTTTCCGGTAACCATCAAGTTTACTCGAAACCGGCTCGTCGCGCTCTGAACTCGGCTAGCGACGTTGACCACATTTCCGAGCGGCCCGTACTTGAAACGCCGAGTTGATCCGATGTTTCCGACCAACGCTTTCCCTGAGCTGATCCCGATCCCAACCGCCGTCTTCGCATTGATTTCCGGCTCCCAGTGATCGCTGATTTTCGCGATCCGCCGAAGCATGTCGAGTCCGGCGTCACAGGCCCGTTGGGCATGATCCTTGATCTCTTCCGGCGCACCCCACATTGCCAGAATTTCGTCGCCAGCGTAGTCGACCAACACGCCTCCGTGCCGAATCACACAAGTGGACAACTCCTCCATGACAGCCCGTAGCCACTCGAGCGTTTTCTCGGGCCCGAGCCGCTCGCTGATCGTGCTGAATTGCCGAATGTCGGCGAAAAGTACGCTTACCTCGGCGTGTTTCCCGGCCGTATCGCGAAGATACGGCTTGCGAGCGAATTCTCTCGCCAAGGCCAACGGAAAATGCTGAGCGAACTCACGCTCACGCAGACGCTTCTTTTCCATGCACGAATTAACCCGCGCGCGAAGCAGTTCGATTTCGACCGGCTTGGTGATAAAATCTTCAGCCCCATTTTCCAGGCAGCGGACCGCATCTTCGACTCCGCGGCGGCCGGTAACCACGATCACGGGCGTGTGCGCGAGGTCGCCGCTAGCCTTCATTTCGCTGAGCACCTCGAACCCGCTTTTCTTCGGCAAACCAAGGTCTAACAAAACCAGATCGTAGTCGCCTGCCCTCGCCTTTTCCAAGGCCTCTTCACCGTCCACGGCAAGCGAAACATCGTGCCCGTGGCTGGTTAACACCTCGGTCAGGAACTCCCGATTCTGCTCTTCATCCTCGGCCAAGAGAATTTTCGCGGTGTCAGGCAAAGCGCGCGCTTGAATCTCGCCCTCGCCGGATTCAAGCGGCTGAATCATCGCGCCAGCCGCAGCGCCATAGCTATCGATCGCGTAAAGGCTGCGTTGAATCGCGGCGCGCAGTTCAGCAGCTGCTGGTGCCGTTTTTTCGCCAGCGATCTTTCGCTGAAGCAGCTGGCAGGGGCCGTAGAGGTGGTTCAGCCGATTGCGAATCTCGTGCCGTGTGTCCTGAAAAGTTTCCTCATCAAAATCAGCCGAATCCTTCGTGAATCCTTGATCGAGAAGCTCGGTGAATGCGAATTTTACGAGCTCTCCATGGGCCGCAGTGACTTTGTCGACGTACTTCGCGGCTGGGTTGCCTTTCAACATCGGAACCAACGCGTCTGCGCGCTTGCGGATGTCCGCGAGGCTTTGGAGAAAGTGTCCTTTGCCGCCGTTGACACTCATTTCAAATGTTTCTCGATCGTTGCGAGCAGAGCGTCGAAATCGTATGGCTTCGCTTGAAGGTCAGTGCAGCCAGCGTCAAAAATCCGCTCGCGCTGATGAAACATGTTGTGCGCAGTCAACGCGATGATCGGCACGTCACGCGATTCATCGTTCGCCTTGATCACGCGCGTCGCACCGAGGCCGGCCTCGTTGTCGACTTCCTCGCCGGTTGCGGAAAGCGGCAGCTGCAGGTCCATCAGAATCAGGTCTGGTTTTTCCGCGCTTGCCATCGAAACGGCGTCTTCTTGATTTCCAGCCACGCAGAGGTCGTAGCCTTCATCCGTGAGCAGATCGTGGAGGATTTCCACGTTGTTAGGGTCGTCTTCGACGACGAGGATTTTGGCCATGTTAGGATTCCTGGGTTGATTCAAAAAGCGTTTGCGGAATCTCCGCGACGAAGGTCGATCCCTCGCCAGGCGCGCTGTGCTCAAGGAACAAACGGCCGCCCATCAATTTACACAAACCCTCACAAATCACCAGTCCAAGCCCCGTGCCGCCCTCGTTCGCGGTCCGGCTTGTGTTGAAGCGCACAAACAGCTTTTTCTGCTCCGCCTCGCTCATGCCGCGACCGCTGTCAGCGATCCGAATCCTCGCCCAAGGCTTTCCTTCTTTGTCGAAGCTCTCGGCCGAAATTCGAATCACGCCGTCCTTGGTGAACTTGGAGGAATTGGTGATCAGGTTAGAAAGCACCTGACGCAATCGCTGACGATCCGTCGTGATTTTGCCGAGGTTTTCATCGCACTCGATCTCAAAACGATTCGAATTCTTCTTCACGTGAAACTGCATCGATTCCTCCAAGTCCGTCAGCAGCTGCTGAACCTCGAACTCGCCATCGTGGAGCGTCAGGCCGCCCATGATGATCTTTTGGAAATCGAGAATGTCGTCGATCAACGCTTCGAGATTAGAAGCCCCCGCGAGCGCTTTCCCAACGTAGTTCGCGCCCTTTTCATCCAGCTTCTTGCGCTTCAGGAGCTGCAGAAATCCGGAAACCGCAGTTAGCGGAGTTCGGAGTTCATGACTGACGTTAGCGAGAAACGCGTCTTTCTCTTTTCCCAGACTTTCCAGCTGCGTGTTCGCCTCTTCGAGCTCGCGCGTACGCTCTTTGACGCGGCCTTCGAGCTGCTCATGGCTGGTGACGACTTCGTCGAACAACCGCTGCGACGCCCTCGCGATGTCGCCAACTTCGTCCTTTCGTTCGGTTGGCAGATTCGCTGCGAGCTCGGCCAGCTTCTCATGGAGTTGTCCTTTTTCGGCGACGACGTGCTGAGCAGTTTCGGTCATCTGCCGGAGCGGCTTGATGAACAAAAGCGCGGCGACGAACGCAAGCGCGAGCGATCCGATTCCTAACACGATCACCCAACCGAAAAGACCGGAGCGAATTTCATGACGGATCGCGCCGATGAACTCCTCGTGAAACGCGGCGTACATCATGAGGTATTTTTTCCGGCCTTCCGAGGTTTCCAGGTAAAAATCGACAAAGGAAACATGGCAGTTTTCGCAACGGACGACGTCGTTCCAATGGAAAAGTCGTTCGTTTCCCTTCATCTGCGCGAAATCTCGGAGTTCCGTCTCAACGGCTTGAAGAAAGGTCGGCGTTTCGCTGGAAGATGAGCGCTTGAACTCAGCCGGGTCCCGAGCGAGCAGACGAACTTCCCGAACCCGATCTCCCATCCCGCCGAGGCGCCGGGCCATCGAATCGTACTTCGATTCGATCGCGTCGAGAGCCAATCGATACGCGGTCGGCTGCTGTTTCTGGAGTTCTGTTAGTTTTTGCTGAAACGCCTCGGTTGGCTTGCCTTCGAGAAAGTAAAAATGGTTAGTTTCCTGCAACGGAATATTTTCGAGCTGCGCTAGACGCTCAACGCGCTCAAACTCCAAGAGTCCGTTTTCGGCCGCCTGCTTCTTCTCATTTTCAAGGTTCGCAGTCGCTGACTCAAATTCCTCTCGCAAGTTGACCTGGAACATATCCGACTCGCCGAATCCTCCCTGAATCGACATGTTAGGATGGACGATAAATGGCTGGTTTCCGCCCTTCTCGTTTGAATCGACGACGAACATCAGGTGTCGCGGCGAGGTTGTGGTTTCGAGTTCCATCGCCACCGCGATGTACCGAACTGGACCGTCGTGCATCGGCGGTTGGTTGATCCGCGCGACGCCCCAAACAAGCGGCAGCCATTTTTTTGGCCACACAGTTTCGGTAGGCACGGAAACCTCCGCTTGAATCCGTTGAACTGGCGAAATGAAAATCGAACTCCGCCCGCCTGCCTCTTCGCCGCGCTGAACCAGCCGGTTTCGGGGCTCTTCGTCCAGTCTGACGTCTCTGATAAGCGGAATCGCTTCGTTGGGCCGGCTTGCATCGACTAACTCGAGAAGAAGATACGACGGCCACTGCTGACAGAGTTTTGAGCAAAGATCCGTCAGCTCCACCCGGCCACCATCCGGATCTCCGTAGATCAGGTCCTGGATCTTTTCATCGCTCGCGAGGCGGTCGAGGTCCTCGCGAAGGGCGCTGAATTGATCAACGATTTCCCAGGCGCGCAATTCGGCTTCATCACCGAGGTCGACGAGTTCGTGCTTCTCGATCATCTGCGCGCTGATCCCCTGAAGAATCATCGCTACGGCCAACGCCGAGACCACCGCCATGATCATCACGAGCAGGGCGGTCTTTTCCTGAATCCCAAATTTCAGCACAGTCATCGGACGCGTCTTTCCATTCGCACTATTCAATCGCCCGAGGCGCATGCAACCGGCGTTAGCCCGGGATTGACAGCGGATCGTCCGCGTAGATCTCGGCAAAAACGCCGCCGCCCAGCAGAACCTCGCCATCGTAAAGCGCGCAGATCTGGCCCGGCGTTAGGGCGCGTTGCGGCTTGGCCCACTCGACTCTGGCACGCGTTCGGGCTTCGCCTTCTGGAATCAGCTCGATCCCAGCAGCTGCTGAGCGGTAGCGGGGCGCGGCTTCGAGTTTTGTCCGCTCAACGATGGGTCGATTCGTGTAGCTGAGTTCGGTGACGAGGCAGGTAGTGGAAAACAGCTTTGGCGTCTCGGGTTCATCAAAACCGACGACCAGCTCGT
Source organism: Verrucomicrobiales bacterium (assembly GCA_047620505.1). Classification (GTDB taxonomy): domain Bacteria; phylum Verrucomicrobiota; class Verrucomicrobiia; order Verrucomicrobiales; family DEV007; genus JBLHKS01. Next base: position 37,744 of record JBLHKS010000012.1, read on the forward strand.
TGGTTTGTCCGCGCTTTTCGACGACAACGAAGGCTTTATCTTTCGTGTTCGATGGTACGCCGATCCCGCGGCGTTGACCAAGGGTGTAAAGATGGAGACCGCGATGATCGCCGACAACTCGGCCGTCGATCGTCACGATTTCGCCGGGCCGATCAGGAACGAAGTGGCGGAGGAAATCGCTCATTTTAATCTCGCCGATGAAGCAGATTCCCTGGCTGTCTTTTTTGGTCGCGGTGGGCAGATCAAACTTCTCTGCTAGGACGCGGACCTCCGGTTTCGGGATGTCGCCGATCGGGAAGAGCGCGTGGCGAATCTGCTCCTGGCGGAGGAGAGCGAGGAAGTAAGTTTGGTCCTTGTTAGGGTCGACTCCACGCAGAATGTCGTGCGTGCCGTCTGGGTTTTTCTGGATGCGCGCGTAGTGGCCGGTGGCGATGGATTCGAAGCCCTCAGCTAACGCGTGATCGAGGAAAACGCCGAATTTCATCTCGCGATTGCACATCACGTCCGGGTTCGGCGTGACGCCGTCCTGGTATCCCTTGAGCAGGTACTCGACGACGCGTTCTTTGTAATCGCGCATCAGGTTCACGACCTGGAATTCGATTCCCAGCTTGTCCGCCACCGCGCGAGCGTCAACGATGTCCTGCTCCCACGGGCAATGCCCAGTGATGTTCTCCTCGTTGATCCAGTTCTTCATGTACGCGCCGACAACATCGTGGCCCTGCTCCACGAGCAAGGCAGCCGCGACGCTGCTGTCGACACCGCCCGACATGGCTGCGAGAATTCTGGCCATGTCAGGCGTTCAGATTCGGATCAATTCAGATCCGGCTTGGGCGTGTCCGGGCCGCTTTCCGGCAAGGTCGGCTCTTTGATGTAGTCCTCGTCGACCTCGCCAGTCAGAGCGCCGAGGAAGGCGACGACGTCCTTCACCTCGCCATCGGTCAGGGTCTTGCCGAGCTGGTGCTCGGCCATCATCGAGACCAATTTTCCAAGGTCGTCGATCGACCCATCATGAAGGTAAGGACCGGTTTCCGCGATGTTGCGAAGGCTAGGAACTTTGAAGAAACCCTTCTCGGCTTCGTTGCCGGTGACTGCGGAGCGGCCTTCGTCTTTCAGGCCCGGCCACGGCTTTACGAGTCCCAGTTTTTGATAGATCAAACCGCCCACAGCCGGACCGATATGGCAAGTCGTGCAGCCGGTCGCGAGGAACGTGGACAGACCGCGTGTTTCCTGTTCGGACAGCGCGTCGTCCTTGCCGGCGAGGTACTCGTCGAAGCGGCCAGGAGTCGAGAGTTGACGTTCAAACACGCCGATCGCCTTGGCCATGTTGTCGTAGGTGATCGCGTCTTTCGCGTCCGGAAACGCCGCTTTGAAAAGTGGCGCGTAGCCCGGGATCGACTTCAACGAATCCACGACCCACTTTTCGCTCGGCGCAGCCATTTCGCCTCCAGCGAGGACGGGGCCTTTGGCCTGAGCTTCGACGTCAGGCGCGCGGCCATCCCAGAATTGAGCGAGGTGCGCAGCTGCGTTGTAAACGGTAGGCGAGTTCCGGCCCGTGATGTGGCCCTTGTGGCCGACGCTACCAGCTTTGCCGTCGACGCCGAACGTGTCGAGCCCATGGCAGGAATTGCAGGAGATCGCGTGGCTCTTCGAAAGCCGGGCGTCGTAAAACAGCATTCGGCCGAGATCGACCTTCGCGTCAGTGATCGGGTTTTCTGGATTTTCCCAGGCTTCAGGGAGCGTTCCGAAGACCGCCAGCTGAGCCTTGTTGATTTCCTGAGCGCCAACAGCTGCTGCGAGCGCGAGAAAAGTAGAGAGAGTGAGAAGGGTGGATTTCATCTTGGTGGTTGCTTGGGCAGAAAGCGCCAGAGCCGCCTGGTGGTCAAGCGGGAAACTTTACTAGCGAGCGGGTTTCCGTTAGAATTGCGGATACGATCATGAAGTTCTCCTGGATTCTCCTTTCTTCCCTGATGCTGCTTGCGACGGGCTGTCTCAAGTTCGGCGAAAACATCGAAGCCTCCGGCGCAGCCTTTGATCAGGCGAAGCTCGATCAACTTTCTTCGGTGAGCGGCATCGTGTTTCCGTCAGGGACGAAGCGGCTTCACTTTTTCCATTTCACAGATGGGATGGATCCGTCGATTCGAGTGAAGGTCGAGATTCCAGCTTCGGAGGAAGCCACTTTTTTAGAGAACGCGGTTTTCGCCCATGAAAACGCTTCAGAAACATCCTTCAGTGACGGCGGAATGGCTTGGTGGAAGCCGAAAACTCTAACCAATCCGACTTCTCGCCGTCTGACTTTGGGACCAGGTAAATTCGTTTCCGTCGTTTTTGGAAAAGAGGGCGGCAAGCTGATTGCTTACGTTTGCTGGTTTACGACCTGAAGTCTTTGCCGATCAACTCCCGGCAATTGCGCGCGCTTCAGGAGATCCGGTTCTCCTTTCTACTCCGCACCATCCGCGATATTCGTCGCCTGTGTCGCCAGCGGATTGATCGAGCGAACCAGCAGCTGCCGGTGCATAGTAGGATGGAGCTTCCGGGTCTGTTGCCCAACGCGAAAGAGGACGCGAAGTGGCACGGATTTGCAATCCGTCCGCGTCCTCGCCCGGTTCGGCTCCCCGACGGATTGCAAATCCGTGCCACGGGGAATCCGAACCGGGCGTTGGGCAACAAGCCCTTCCAGCCCGTCCCTAGCCTAGCTGGCTGGTCGAGCGCGGACGGGCTGGAAGCTCCATCCTACAATACGCGACATACAGATTAACTCGGAAATCAAAACCCGCATCCAGCGCGCTTCTACCACCGGATCGGCGAGATCGCCTTGTACTGTGGTGACTGCTGCCCGTACTGGCCCTTCACCGAAGTCTTCACCCCGTCGAAAACAACCTTCATACCCTCGGCCCCCTCATCTTCACCCAGATACGCCTCCTTGCGGGAGCGAATCGCGTCCGAAAAAGCCTGTCCACATCCGGATGACGCTCATTCAAATCGTTCACATCCGCCTGTAGCTGCTGGAGCGCCGGCAAGGCTCTTAGATGATGCCGGAAGGCTATAAATGAAAGATGGAAGCCAATTCCGAAAAATCACTGAATGATTTTGTAAATGAATTAAAATTTATGATTTTCAATTCGAGCGTTCATGGATCCTTTGTCATATAAAATAGTACAGGCTCACTTGAATCTGCGATATGCCCGTCCGTATATTCAAATCGATAAACATAATAAGTCCTGCCTATTATATCGTAACCGCTTCGAGCAAAATTATGAAGTGTCAATGAAGTCGCAATCGGCTCGTTAATTGAAAAAACACCGTTCTCGTCAGTCACGATTTTCAAAGTGTAGATAGCAGGGTTTCCCTTGCCGCCTTGCCGCAATTTTTCAATGGATCCTTCATAGAAGCTGATCCTCGCTTCGATTGCGACTCCTTCTATTCCTTTGCCTCTATTCTGGTCTACCATTTTCCCAAAAAATACACATGGAGCATTCATCTCAGCCAGAAACCTAAGTTCTCCAATTTTTTGATACCAAACGTACTTCGAAACGTTTTCAGGCCGAATCGCTTCTTCACTTTTAGTAACTACTCCATAGTAGGGGTGGCCCCCAATTTGGTCTTCCGGAGCGGCAGACAAAATATCCAAAGGCGAATCAATTTTTCGCTCCTCATTGGCATCATGTTTTTTGAAATTAACCCATACAACTCCGGAGATTGTAAGAATCGCGAGGAGACAAGCAGCTACAAAAAGATTTCTCTTTTTCATGGTTCACCTTTCGTTCTAAGAAAGGATCCGGCTTTGGAAAATGGGAAGGCGCGGGCGCGGTTCGCGGATAAGACGGCTCATGTAAGGTGGTTTATCAGAAACCGAACTGACAGGGCAAGAAAAATCTTAGAAAAATGGGGAGGGGACTGTGGACGGTGGCCGGTGGAGATTGCTTGGCTGCGGAACAAAACACAGAGCCAGCCTTCGCCGATCAACTCCCGGCAATTTCGCGCGCTTCGGCGGATCGCCGAGTGATCTCGGCCCAGTTCCCTGCCGAAATCAGATCTCGCGGCGCGAGCCAGGAGCCGCCAATCGCTGTTATGAGCGGTGAATCGAGATATTCCCGCATGTTTTCAGCGCTGATCCCGCCGAGCGGAATGAAGCCGAGTCCGAGATGCGCAAACGGCGCGGCGATGTTCTTCAAGTGCTTCAAGCCACCGGAACTCGATGCGGGGAAAAACTTCAGCAATCGACAGCCAAGCGCGACCGACTGATCGATATCGGTCGGCGTCATCACGCCTGGTCCGAACGGCAGCTGCTGGTTTTGTGCGTGCCGAATCACGTCCTGATTCACGCCTGGGGAAACTCCGAAATGCGCGCCCGCATCGACGACTTCGTCCACCTGACCGATCGTCAAAACCGTCCCGATGCCAGCGAGCATCTCGGGCACGTTTTCGCGAACTTCGCGCAGCGCGTCGAGCGCGGCCGGCGTCCGCAAGGTCAGCTCCATCGCTTCGACACCGCCGTCCAGAAGCGCCTTCGCAAGCGGAACCGCGTCCTCGGCTCGATCGATCACGAGGACCGCGATGATTTTCGTTTTGGCGATTCGTTGGCCGATTTCGGTTTCCAGTGTCATCGCTGAAGATCCTCGCGCAGCGAAAACCAATTGCAACGACTCGCAGCAGGCGGCCGTCCGGTTTCTTTCCCCGCTTGCGTTCCTGCTTGAATTCTCCAAGGTCCGACAACGTTCTGACTTATATGAAAAACTTCGCTTCCGTTCTAATTCCACTCCTCGCGATCCTGCTCGCGCCCTTCGCTTCCGTTTTTGCGGCCGAAACCCTCGTCCTCAAGGGCAAAGACGGCCCGGGCAAGGGGAAGAAAATCGTGCTCGTTTCCGGCGACGAAGAATATCGCTCTGAAGAGGCCATGCCGATGCTGGCAAAAATCCTCAGCCAAACTCACGGCTTCGATTGCGAGGTAATTTTTTCCCTCGATCCTGAAGGGAAGTACATCGATTCGAACAACCAACCGGGGCTTCGCGGGCTGAAGGCGTTGGACGACGCCGATTTGATGATCATCGCGACGCGCTTCCGCAAACCGTCAGCCGAAGAAGCGGCGCACCTGACGACTTTCATGAACGCAGGCAAGCCGGTCATCGGACTGCGCACGGCGACTCACGCTTTTAACGGCGGAGACAAATTCGGCGGGACGATCGGGTTCGGCGAATGGGGCCGGAAGATTCTCGGCGAGCAGTGGGTCAGCCATCACGGCGGCCACAAACGCGAGGGTGCTCGCGGGGTGATCGAAAAGGCAAATGCTGGCCACGCGGTTTTGAATTCGGTCGAAGACGTCTTTGCTCCAAGCGACGTTTACGGCGTGACGCACTTGACGGACGTGGACACGATTCTGCTTCGCGGCGCGGTGACCGAGACACTCGATCCGAAGTCAAAACCGATCGAAGGCGCGAAAAATAGTCCGATGCAGCCCCTGGCTTGGCTCCACCCGTACATCGCGCCGAATGGCGAGACGAAGGGAACGAGTTTCTGCACGACGGCGGGCGCTTCGGTCGATCTGGTCAGCGAAGATCTCCGCCGGCTGGTCGTCAACGCGGCTTATCATTTGACCGGTCTGGACGTTCCGGAAAAAGCGGACGTCGCTTTCGTCGATCCGTTTTACCCGAGCTTCTACGGGTTCATCCGAGAGAAGGACTACTGGAAGAATCTGGACATGCAGCCGGAAGACTACGGTCTCGGCAAGTCGCCAGCAGCTGCTGACCCGAACGGTTCGCCGGATTGGCCGTTCCGCGCGACGAAGCCGTAAGGAAAATTGGTGGAGGAGCGCTGATCTCGTTCGGCGCTCCCGCTTTCACTCCATCAAATCGCGGACGTGAGGAAAGCGCTCTGAAAAGATCCGCAGGTGCTGATCCGTGAGGCCTTTCCAGATGACGAGAACGCCGTCGGTCGAGCCGCGATCAATCTGGATGTAGCTGCGAATCGATCCTTGCTTGCGACTGATCGCCTGGATGTTTGCGGCGATCAATTTGCCCTGATTGCTCGGCGTCGTGCTGGCCTGCGCGATGATGTCCGTGCCTTTGCGGCTGAGTTTGAAAGCAACCCCGTAGGTCGCGCCGTCATCGGCAAGAAAAGGGTAAAACCAGGCGACGTCGGCGTCGGTGACCAACGGAAGCTTTGAAAAGTAAAACTGCTGGGCCTGATCTCCCATTTTGACCGCTTGAGCGAAGTCCGGAAATTCGTCAGCCGTCGTTTCGAGATGAAAGCTGATGAGAACCGGAGCCCCCTGACCACGCTTTCCAGCGCCAATGAGAAGGAGCCCTGCGCAGGCGAGAAGAGCCAGAGTAATTCGGCGGTACATCCGGCCATTAGAACCTGTTTCGTCTTCGAATACAAGCTTCCTTCGACGAGAATGCCTCGTCTGAAAACTTGGCGCGGCAGCGATCCTCGGCTTGCTTCGGGAGCGGGATCGGCGTCTCTGTTCGGGCTCGCCTGACGATTTTGAAAAACCAGAACGACGTTTCGATCATCATTCCCGCCTTCCACGAGGGAAACGCGATCGCGCCTTGTCTGGAGCGGGTTCTCAAGATTTTCGACTCTCCCGAAGTCATCGTTTGCGATGGGTCAGCCGATGAAAAGACTCGCGACTGCGCCGAATCAGCCGGCGCGCGCTACCTCGTCCCGGAAAACCACCATCGGGCTCACGCGATGAACGCCGGCGCTGCGTCCGCGTCAGGCGATCTCCTCCTTTTCGTTCACGCGGACACGATTTTGCCACGCGCCGCCCAGCAGCTGCTGGATTTGAACCTGCACGAATTCGGTTGGGGCGGATTCTGGAAAAGCTTCAAGCCGAACGGTTGGTGGCTCTGGTGGCACGCGCTGACGGTCAATTTCTGCAAGTTGGAAACGACCGGCGAGATCCTCGGCGACAACGCGATGTTCGTCCGACGCGATGTTTTCGAAGAGCTGGGCGGCTTTCCTGAGCAGGAGCTTTTCGAAGACGTCGAGTTCTCCGAGCGGCTTCGCGAACACGCCGAAAGGACCGGCCTGCAGCAAAAAATCTTCTGGCGTGCCGCCACAACTTCCTCGCGGCGATTTCAAAAGCATGGCCCGTTCTACACCGTTTATCTGATGCAGCGCTGTCGGCAGTGGTACGCCCAGGGCGTCGACCCAGCCGAGATTCTTCGGCGTTACAACGAGCTGGAGGATTCGAAAGCGGCTAGTTCTCGCTCCCGAGGAGTTTCTCGCGCATGAAAGCCGTCGCCCGCTTGGCTGAGCCCGCTTCGCCAGCCCCGGCGACGCCGTGGTTTCCACCTTCAACTCGGTAGAGCTCAACCTCGACCTCCGCCGCTTTCAGAGCCGCTTCAAGCACGGTCGCATGCTCGAAAGGCACGATCACGTCGGCGTCTCCGTGAACGATCAGGACCGGCGGATCGTCCTTCGAAACAAAATGCAACGGCGACACGTCTGACTTTTTCTCCTCGGACATTTCCGCAGCTGGCGTGCCGGGCTCGTAACCCAGCAGCTGCCGGTAAGCCGGGTGACCATGTTTGACCGTCGCGAGCAGCCCCCAGTCAGTCGGACCCGCGAACGGGATCGCAAAGGAAACGCGCGAACTCAGCTTCGCGATCGGGTCTTTCGAATCCGGATCAGCCTCGTCGTCCTGCAGCGCCACGTAAGCCGAAAGATGGCCGCCCGCAGACCCGCCGGTCACGCCCATGCGATCCGGATCGATCTTCCATTTTTCCGCATTCGCCCGGATGAACTGGATCGCTCGCGCGCAATCGTCGACCTGAGCTGGGTGCGGCGCGACGTCGGTGAATCGATATTCGACCGAAACGACCGCGAGCCAGCCTTGCGCGTTCGCTTTGGCGAGGTAGGCAGGAATCCCGTTTTTCGATCCCGCCCGCCAACCGCCGCCGTGGATGTAGACCATGACCGGAGCGGGTTCGTCTGATTCCGCGAGGTAGACATCGAGAATCTGGGCCGCGTCGTCATCGTCGTAAGCGACGTCTTTGAAATCAGGTGCGGCGCTGGCACCAGCAGCTGCCAGGGCGAAACAGAGAACGATTGGGAGTTTCATGCGCTCAACTTAGAAAGCTGAAGCGATCTGCCAAGCTTTGGATTTTTTCGCAATCCGTTCTGGCCATTCCCTCACGTTTCTTCATGCTTGGCGGCTCAACCCGACCAAACCCATTTCCCATGAGTGATTTACAAAAGAAAGAACGCTGGTACTCCGGCGTCACCGGCTACCAGTGGCTCGTCCTCCTGATCGCATCGTTAGGCTGGATCTTCGATGTCTACGAAGGCCAAATCTTCAACCTGACGCGAAACGCGATGCTGTCCGATATCCTCGGCTTGCCAGGTGACAGCCCCGAAATCAAAAAGTACGGCGAGCTGTTCCTCGCGATTTTCCTGCTGGGAGGAACGTTCGGCGGATTGCTGTTCGGGTCGCTGGCCGACCGACATGGCCGAGGGAAGATCATGGTTATCACGATCCTCATGTATTCGGTTTTCTCGGGGTTGACCTTTTTCGCCACCGAACTCTGGCACGTTGCGTCGCTTCGTTTTTTCGTAGCGATGGGAGTTGGCGGAGAGTGGGCAGTGGCCGCAGCGCTGGTAGCCGAAGTCTTTCCGAAGCGGGCTAGAGCCCAGGCATCCGGAATTTTCCATACTTCAAGCGTTCTCGGCACAACCGCAGCAGCGCTGGTCGCGATGTGGGTCGTCGAATGGCGTCATGCTTATTTAATTGGGATCCTGCCAGCGTTGCTCGTCGTCTGGGTTCGCATCTCGATCAAGGAACCCGAGCAGTGGAAGAAAAAACGCGAGGAAGCGAAAGCGGGGTCTGGCGGAGAACGGGCTGGCAGCTTTTTTGATCTCCTTTGCAAAAGTCCCTGGAACAAGAAAGCCTTTCTTGGAATGGGCCTGGCTGCCGTGGGTCTCGGCACGTTCTGGGCGATCACGATCGCTGGGCAGGACATCGTGCGCGAAATGCAGATGGCCAACGGCGTCGAAGAAGGTGTCGCGCGCAAATCCGGGCAGTTTGCCTACGGCGTGGTCCAGACGATTGGCGGTGGTTTTGGCCTGCTTCTGTTCGGGCCTCTGTGCGCTTGGATTGGTCGAAAGAAGACCTTCATTTTCTACCACCTCGCCGCCGTGATCATCGTTCCGATCACCTGTTTCGTTCCGCAAACTTATGAGCAGCTACTGTTCGTTTTGCCGTTCTTCGGATTCTTCACGCTCGGAATGCACGCCGGCTACGCTGTCTATTTTCCGGAGCTTTTCCCGACTCGTCTACGGGCGACCGGCACAAGTTTCTGTTTCAACGGTGGCCGGATTCTCGCTGTGACCGTCCTGATTTTCTCGGGCTGGCTCAAGAGCCGTGAAGGCATCGAGTTGACGACGGCTTTGACGATGCTGAGCGGACTCTTCCTCGTTGGCGCATTCCTGGTGCTGTTTCTGCCGGAAACCAAGGGGCAAGACCTCCCGGATTAGAGCTCAGCAGCTGCTGGCGGCCAAACCTTTGTGAGCGATTACGCTATCATCGTCACCTGCACGGTCTTCGCAGTCGCGGGATTCGTGCAGGGGCTGAGCGGATTTGGCTTCGGGATCGTCGCGATGGCGATCCTGCCGCTGGCCTTGAATGACATGCAGACGGCGTTCAGCATCACCGCGCTGAACTCGCTGATCATCCCGATTCTGACCTTCGTTCGTTTGCGGCACGCCTTTAAATTGGCGGACGCGCTCCCGATGACCATCGCTGCGATCGGGGGAGCTTTGTTAGGATTTGCGTTCGCGGACTATCTGATCGGCGAGACGATTTTTCTCAGGATTCTGGGCGCGACGCTCATCGTTTTCGCGGCTGCCGACGTGATCCTGACAAGTGCACTGAAAACCCACATGCCAAAGTGGATGGCTTGGCCGTGCGGGCTCGTCGGCGGATTTTTCGGCGGGGCGTTCAACACTGGTGGACCGCCGATGGTCGCCTTCTGCTATTCTCAGCCTTGGACGAAGCACCAGATCGTTGCCACGCTTCAATTCGCTTTCCTCATCGCAACGAGCGCGCGAGTCGCGCTGATGGCGGGGACCGGAAAATACTTCGATAAACAGGTTTTGATGCTAACGCTTTCGACGGTGATTCCGATCGCGATCGGGATTTACTTCGGCGGGCAACTGCTGGCGCGGATTCCATTGCAGAAGCTCCGGATCGGCGTGTTCGCGATCGTGGTTTTGTTAGGCCTTCAGTACCTGCTCTTTCCAAACGTAGGCAGCCGCTAACTGGAAATTTTGAACCGCGGATTGCACGGATTCTCGCGGATGGTTTTAAAAAGGAACCCAATTCCAAATCCAAAAAATCCGCGCCCATCCGCGAAATCCGCGGTCCAAAACTCTTACCGGTAAACCCGCTGAACCCGCCGCGTGATCCCGGTCAGAATCTCCCAGGAAATCGTGCCGGCCTTTTCCGCCAACTCAGTCGCCAGCTGCTGCTGGTCGCCCTGCTCGCCGATCAAGACTGCTTCCTCCCCAGGTTCCGGCAATTTTTCGAGCCCTGACACGTCCACAACAATCTGATCCATCGTCACTCGACCCAGCAACGGGCATCGCTGGCCATGAATCAAAACATCGGCTCCCGAGCCGGAAATCGAACGAGGATAGCCATCGCCGTAGCCAATCCCGATTGTCGCAACCCGCATCGCGCGCTCCGTGATGAACGTTCGTCCATAATTGATACCGTGATTCGGCGGAAGCTCACGAACCAGCGTAACGCGCGACTTGAGCGACAGCACGGGCCGCAATTCCTTTTGGTGTTTCGGCAAGGGCGAAAGGCCGTAAAGCATCAGGCCGGGCCGCATCAGAGTTGCCGATTTCTGAAGCTCGGCGAATTCCAGAAGGCCAGCGCTGTTGCTGAGATGAAAATGCCGCGTTTCCGGCAAGGACTGGCGGAGTTGCTCAGTCATCGAAATTTGCGCGCGCGTGAAATTCGCGTCTTCGTCCGCAGACGGAAAATGCGTCGCGATTCCGTCCAGCCGAACGTTCGCCAAACCCGATATCGCTTCGGCAATCGCCGCGGCTTCGCTTTCGAGGCAACCCATCCGGCCCATTCCGGTGTCGATCGTGAGATGCAGCGTCGCTTTGATTCCCAGCTCCTTCGCCAACGTGTCGAACGCCATCGCCTCGTCAAAACTAGACACGGTGACCACAAACCCGTTCGCTGCAGCGATCGCGCGCTCGTGCGGAAGCACCGGCCCTAACACGAGCACTTTTCCGGGAGCATTCGCAGCGACTTCGAGGCCTTCCGAGACGTTCGCAACGCCAAACCAGCGAACCTCGTCCGCAAGCGCCGCGACAACGCCGGCGAGCCCATGGCCGTAGGCGTCCGCTTTGACGACAGCCATTATTTCGCGATCGCCAGCATACGATTTCGCCACGCTTAAGTTGTGGCGCAGCGCGGAGAGATCGATCTCCGCCCAGGTTCGAAGCTGCGCAATGGAATCGGAAATCACGGCCGAAGAGAAACGCTAATTTTGCTCGTCAACAACGACGGCAACCGGCGGGGCTGCGGTCGCCGATTTCAAAAGAGAGGCGGAACTTCCAAGTTCTCCTGCATGTCCAATTGGCGTAACCGCGATCTGAGCCGGAGCGCCTTCGATCGCCAGATTCGTCTTGTCGGCAGGCAGCAGCTGCCCGGTCGTCCAAGCCCCGTTCTCCATCGTCTGGACCAACCACCAGCGGACCCGGTTTTCCAAGCCGTCGCCGTCCCACTGAACGACCACCGAGGCATCGGTTTCGGCAACGAGGCGCAGCTGAGCTTTCGGAAGCAGCCCGTCGGAAAGCCACGGCGATGCAGGCGGAAGCGCGAAGCTGCCGTAGATGTTGTTTTTGAAGACCTCGACAAGATTCGCCCGATTTTCCATCAGCGATTTCACGCTGTAGTGAATGTGGCCGGAGCCGTGACTAACGTCGTTGTTATCGCGAGAAATTTTCACCTGCCGCAGGGCATCGTTCGCGTCGCGATTCGGCTCGCCCTCGCTTTGGATTCGGTAAATCGCGATTCCCGGCCAGAGATGTCGACCCTGCTTGTTTTCATCGCGCCACCAGTCGTAGAGCCCGCCGAAACCGAGCTGCTCATGATCGGTCGACCAGTAAAGCTGAGGAGCGAGGTAATCCATCCAACCGTTGTGCCACCATTTTTTGACGTCGGCGTAAAGTGACTCGTAGGCATCCAGGCTCGTTTTAACCTGCGCCGGCTGACCTGGCCGGTAAACCCCGAACGGGCTGACGCCGACTTTGCAGGTCGGGTCGATCTCTTTAACCGTCTTGTAGAATTCTTCCACGAACCCACTCATCGCGTCCCGCCGCCAATCGCCGATTAGCAACTCGCCACCAGTTTCTCGATAAGCCTGGTAAGAGGCGTAGTCGTTAAAATCCTCCCACTTGCCTGCCTTATTCTTGAAAGGGTAGGGATAAAAATAGTCGTCGATGTGGACGCCGTCGATGTCGTAGCGCTCAAGCACATCTCGAACCACATCGATTGCTCTCTGACGTGAAAATTCGAGGGTCGGCTCAAGCCAGAGCTTCTTGCCGTACTGTCGAACGGCCTTCGGATGGGTCTGCGTGACGTGATCCGGATGGCTCTTGCCGTGCCCCGAATTCACGGCCCGAAACGGGTTGAACCAAGCGTGAAGTTCGATCCCTCGTTTGTGGCACTCGCGGACGGAAAACTCGAGTGGGTCGTAGCCTGGATCGCGTCCCATCTCGCCGGTCAGCCACGGTGCCCAGGGTTCAATTTTGGATCGGTAAAGCGCGTCGCACTCGCCGCGGATCTGGAGGACGACGGCGTTGAGTTTCATCTCGACGGCGCGATCGAGAATCGCGATCATCTCAGCTTTTTGATCGGCAATCGGAAGCGTGGCCTTCGACGGCCAATCGATGTTGTGGACGGTCGCAATCCACACTCCGCGAAACTCGCGCTGGGGCGGATCCGGCGTGGTGTCTGCCGATTTATAGCCAGCAGCTGCTGCGGTGCCGACCACGAAGCTCAAGCTCAAGGCGAGAGCAAATTTCCACCAGAATCTCATGAAACACCGAATAGGGGAATCGCACGCGGTTCAAGCTGGAACGCGCGCGGCATTACAATTTCTGGAATGATTTGTAACGGACAGAATCCACGAACCCTGAAAACGTAGCAGTTCTAGAAACCCGCCATCATGAATTCCTGTCCAACTCCAAGCGCGCCCACTCCCCATCCGGATTTTCTTCCGAAGCCGAAAAAATCCGGCCGAGGCTGTCTGATTGTTCTGGGCGTTTTCGTTCTACTCGGCGTGCTCGGCTATTTGGGCTATCGTCACTATTTCCATGCCGAAATCAAGCCGACCGAACTGACTCGAGGAGAGGAAATCGTCGTCGATACAAAAATTGAGGATATTGAAACAGCCGCCACGGCTCCACAGCCAGCTAAGCCGAAACAGGGCCGCAGAATCGTTTTCACCGAGCACGAAGTGAATGGCCTTCTCAATAAGGCGGATCTTGGCGATACGTTTCGGATCGACTTCAAGGACGGCTACATTGACATCACGACCGTTTTTCCAGTTCCAGAAGACGTCCCGGTAATCGGCGGCGCGAATCTTCGGGTCAGCGTGGATCTCGCTTTGGAAAAACTACCGAACGGCAGCCTTTCTTTTGCCGTTAAGAATGTCGACATCGCGGGTCTGCCGCTTCCGGACGATTTCATCGGTGGGATCAAAGGCGATAATCTGATTGAGCGGCTCAAAGACGAAAAGATCTTCCAGCTTCTCAGCGCTGGCGTCTCGGATCTCCAGATCGGTGGCGGCGAACTCGCGGTAATTCTCGCCTTCTGAGTCAGGCAGTTTGACTTTCCGGCGCGTGGGCGAACATTCGGGCCCCATGCGAATTCTGAGCGGAATCCAGCCTTCCGGACGCCTACACCTCGGTAATTATTTCGGGATGATGAAGCCCGCCATCGCCCTCCAGGACGAGGGCGAGGCATTTTATTTCATCGCCGACTACCACTCTTTGACGACCGTTTCTGACCCGGCCGTGATGCGTGAGAATGTTCGCGATGTCGCGATCGACTTTCTGGCCTGCGGTCTCGATCCGGAAAAATCCGTCTTTTTCAAGCAGTCCGACGTGCCGGAAGTCACCGAGCTTTCCTGGTTGCTCAGCTGCGTTTGTCCGATGGGTCTGCTGGAGCGCTGCCACTCTTACAAAGACAAAATCGCACGTGGTCTGGAAGCAACTCACGGCCTTTTCGCCTACCCGGTTCTGATGGCCGCCGACATCTTGATTTACGATAGTGACGTCGTTCCAGTTGGAAAAGACCAGAAGCAGCACGTCGAGGTAACGCGTGATCTCGCTGCCAAAATCAATCATCTCTACGGGGCGGATCTGCTCCGCGTGCCAGAGCCTAGAATCCAGGAAGCCACGGCGAAAGTCCCTGGAGTCGACGGCGAAAAGATGAGCAAGAGCTACGACAATCTCATTCCGCTCTTTGGCGAACAGAAGCCGATTCGAAAGCGGTTCATGAGCATCAAGACCGACTCCACGCCGGTTGAAGATCCGAAAGATCCGGAAACCTCGATTGTCTTCGAACTCTACAAGTTGATGGCGACTGACGCCGATGTTGAGACGATGGCTGAGGATTTCCGAAAGGGCGGCGTGGGCTACGGCGATTTCAAAAAGCGCCTCTTCGAAACCTTCTGGGATTCCTTCGCGCCGTTCCGCGAAAAGCGTGCCGAACTCGCCGCCGATACCGCCTACATTGACGATGTTCTGAAAAAAGGTGCGAAAAAGGCCCGTGAAACAGCCGTCGCCGTTTTGAATCGGGTGCGTTCGGCCATGGGGCTTTGAGGCGCTCGGCGAAAAACGGCAAGGCATTAAAAAACCCCAGGACTTCGACTTCTCGATTCAGAATTGAGGGGGGTGGAGGAAACGTCAGGAACGGAGGATCGAGAAATGTTTGGATTTGGAGATAACGACGACCGCGAACAACAGCGTCCAAAATACGATAAGGATAGTGACGATCGACAGCAAGATGGGCCGCTGCACACCGAAAAAATCGTCGCTGACCGGAAAATCTTTTTTCTGGATCTGAAGGAAAACAACCGAGGTCGGTTTGTTAAAATCACCGAGGATGTTCGCGGCAGGCGGGACACGATCATGGTTCCAGCTGAGACTCTGGCGGACTTCATCGATGCTTTGACGGCGATCCAGGATGCTGAGGAAGATCTCGATTAAGCCCAGCAGCTGCTGAGTGGGATTCGAGCTTTCGGACAGGAGCGGGGCTTGCTAAAGTCGGCCCATGCTTCGGCCACGAAAAAAATACACGGTCTACGATCTTCAACAACTGAAGGGCAAACGCTGCCTGACTCACATCCACGTAAAATCGCCGGAAGAGGCGGCAGCCGCTGAAGCAGCTGGGGTGGATTTGATGAGCTGCAGCTTCGACTCACCCGAGGCGCAAGCTCGCTTGCCGCTGCTTGTCGAAGCCGCGCCGAACAGTTTTTTATCGTGCGCGACTCCGCATGGGATGGCCACGCAAGAGGAGGCGATTCGGGTCGGGTTTCAAGCGCTGGAGCTCGGTGCGAGTTCCGTTTACTGCTCGGCGAGTCCGTTCATCATCGAGGCGATGGCGCGTGAAGGCGTTCCGGTCGTTGGGCATCTCGGAATGGTCCCGCGGCACGTGACCTGGACGAATTATCGCGCGATCGGGAAGACGATCGAGGAAGCAAAGCAGCTTTTCGCCCAGATGAAGCGCCTCGAAAGCGCGGGAGCCTACGCGGCTGAGTTGGAAGTCGTTCCCCATCCGCTTGCCAAATATCTGTGCTCAAAAACGCCGATGATTTTGATGTCGTTAGGGTCGGGAAGCGGCTGCGATACGCAGTTTCTGTTTTCCTGCGACATTCTCGGCGACTACGACGAGCGAATCCCACGACACGCGAAGGCGTATCGGAATTTTCAGGAAGAGCATCGGCGGTTGCAGAACGAACGGATCGCGGCTTTTGGCGAGTACATCGCAGATGTGAACGAAGGGCGGTTTCCAGAGCGCGGAAATCTGATCGAGATGGAAGACGAACTGCTAAACGAGATCATCGCCGGAGTTGAGGACGAGTAGTCCAGGCAAATCAGGCCGCAGCTGGTCGCTTAGCGAAAGTCGCTGCTGGCAGCACCAATTCGACCAACGCCCAGATTCCCTGCTCGTAAACCTCATCAGGCAAGTGCACTTCGATCGGCTGAGGCTCGGGAACTTCATCGTCATCGGCCAGCATTCCGCGGATGTGAAACTCCATCGCCGATTTCATGTTCTTCAGCGCTTGAGCAAACGTCGAGCCTACCGAAATGCACCCAAGAAGATCCGGCGCTGAAACTCCATATTCAGTTCCTTCGTCTTTGTGAAGAACCACCGGGTAGTGAACTTGGATCGTTTCCATTGGCTAATTCAATTTGGCGGCCAGTCCCAGCCAGCCTGCAGAAAGATACTTCGAACCGTTCCGATGGGAATGTCTTTTTTGGGGTGAGGCACGGTGACTTTACCCGTTCTTGATGGATGCTTGAACTGATGTTGGTCGCCGTCCGTACCCACCAGATACCAACCTTCTTTCTTAAGTCGTTTGATGATCCGCCGACTGCTCAAACTCATTTCAGGAAGGGACTCTTTTCTTTGGGTTTCGCAAGACGAACTCCCCTTTGCTCGACGGAAAGCTGACTTCGTGTTAGGGGCCAAGCCATGAATCACGGTCAACAAATCATCGGCTTTTCCACATCAGCGGAAAGCGGCGAGACATTTCGCGCGAAAAATCCAGCGACGGGCGAGGATTTGCCGACGGCGTTCCACGAAGCAACGAAGACGGAGATCGATCGCGCGCTGAATCTGGCTTCAACTGCGTTCAACGACTACCGCGGACGCTCAGCTGAAGAGCGCGCCGGATTTCTGGAGGCAATCGCGGACGAAATCGAGGGACTCGGTCAGCAGCTGCTGGAAACGGGCGACGCGGAAACGGCTCTGGGAATTCCACGTTTAACCGCTGAGCGCGGACGCGCTTGCTTCACGGCGAGGTTGTTCGCCAAGATGATTCGCGAAGGCTCCTGGGTCGACGCGCGGATCGAGACGGCGAATCCCGACCGCGAGCCGCTTCCCAAGCCTGACGTCAGGCTGATGCATCGGCCGCTCGGACCCGTTGTCGTCTTTGGAGCGAGCAACTTTCCGTTCGCGATTTCGGTCGCTGGCACCGACACGGTTTCGGCGCTCGGAGCGGGCTGCCCGGTCGTCGTGAAGGCGCACCCAGCCCACCCTAACACCTGCGAAATGATCGCGAGCTGCATCGTTCGAGCGGCGCAAAAATGTGGAATGCCGGAAGGCGTGTTTTCGCTGATTCACGGTCGAACCAACGAAGTGGGAATCGCTTTGGTCGAGCATCCGAAGACGGAAGTCGTCGCTTTCACCGGCTCGCTCCGGGGAGGCCGCGCGTTGTTCGACGTGGCTCAGCGCAGGCCCCGCCCGATCCCGGTTTACGCGGAAATGGGGAGCGTGAATCCGGTTTTCATTCTGCCTCGTGCGTTGCGCGAACGGGGCGCGCAGATCGCTGCGAGTTACGTCGGATCGCTAACGCTTGGAACAGGTCAATTCTGCACGAACCCGGCTGTGGTCCTAGGCCTCGAGAGCCCGGAGTTGAGCGGCTTCATCTCAGCAGCTGCTGAGCGCGCGGCGGCGGTTTCGCCTGCGACGATGCTGCATGCCGGGATTCATTCGGCTTATCTTTCTGGAACAGAGCAGATCGCCGGCCTGGAAGGGGTCGAGGTCGCTGGTCAGGCCCCGAATGCCGATCCAACCAGGGCCCAAGCGGCGTCAGTCGTTTTTCAAGCGAAGGTCGATCGGTTTTTCGAGCACGAAGCGGTTCTGAAGGAGGAAGTCTTCGGCCCTTCGTCGGTCGTGCTCGAATGCCAGAAGGTTGAGCAGATGTTGCGCTTCGCCGAAGGCATGGAAGGCAGCCTCAGCGCGACGGTTCACGGCACGGCTGAGGACCTCGAAGAATTCCGCGAGCTCCTGACAATCCTCGAAACTCGAACCGGACGCGTCATCATCAACGGCTTCCCAACCGGGCTCGAAGTCTGCACGGCGATGCACCACGGCGGCCCCTACCCAGCCGCGACTCACAGCCATTTTACCTCTGTCGGAACCAACGCGATTTATCGGTTTGTCAGGCCCGTTTGCTTTCAGGATTTTCCAGATTCGCACCTTCCCGAGGAGCTGCGAAGCGCCAACGCCCATGGGATTTGGCGGATGGTGAACGGTGAAATGTCGAAGGAAGATATCGTTGTCTGAATCGTCGCCAGCCGCTATCTTGGGCCTATGAAAACGCTCGCAATCGCACTGGCGCTCGGATTTGCGACCTCAGCTTTCTCCGGCGAAGTCATCAAACGCGAACTCGGAATCGACTCAAACGGCGAGGTCGTCGAGGGCTACGTTTTCCAAGCCGATTCGAAGCACCGCCGGCGTTCATCGAATTCGGGCCGAGTCTTTCGCCCGAACTATTTTTATCAATCTCCGGTCGTGATTCGGGCTACGCCGACTTGCCGGACGACTACCGTTCGCACGGGCCAGCCCATCATCGTGATTCCGCACAGGCCCGCTCCAATCCGCGCGCGAGTGATCGTTCCGCGCCAGGTTAAACCCGATTGACGCTGCGGGTGGGCCCTCACATTGTGCCCACGATGGAGATTCACACAGAAGATTACGAAAAGCTCGGCTCGTTCTATCTCGGGCGAGAATACGAGCTGTCGACAAAGGAGCTTCAGGACGACCTCCTGCTGTTCGACTCGAAGGACCTCGTTACGCACGGCGTCGTTCTCGGGATGACCGGATCTGGTAAGACCGGGCTCTGCATGGCGCTGCTCGAGGAAGCGGCGCTCGACAAAATTCCCGCGATCGTGATCGATCCGAAAGGCGACATCGGAAATCTCCTGCTTCAATTCCCTGAATTCCAGACTTCCGATTTTCGGCCCTGGATCAACGAAGGCGACGCCGCGAAAAAAGGCAGAACGCCGGATGAGCACGCCGAAAAGACCGCTGAGATGTGGAAAAACGGCCTAACGGATTGGGGCCAGACCGGCGACCGGATTCGCGATCTACAGAGCAAAGTCGACGTCAACATTTTCACTCCAGGCTCAAACGCCGGGATCCCGATCTCGATTTTGAGTTCGCTCGACGCGCCTCCGTTCGAGATCCTCGACGACACCGAACTCTTCGCCGATCGCATCGAATCAACCGTCACCAGCCTGCTATCGCTGTTGGGAATTGACGCGGATCCAATCCAGGATCCCGAGCACATTCTGCTTTCGAACATCTTCAGCAGCTGCTGGCTGAAAGGGGAAAATCTCTCGCTCCAATCCCTCATCAAAAACATTCAGGAACCGCCATTTGAGGAAATCGGCGTGCTCCCGGTCGACGACTGCATCAGCAAAAAGGATCGCTCCTCCCTTGCGATGAAGATGAATAGCCTGCTCGCTTCACCCGGCTTCAGCGTCTGGCTCAACGGCGTTCCGCTCGACATCAACAAGCTGATGCACGCTCCAGACGGCAGGGCGCGAGTCTCGATTTTCTCGATTTCCCACCTCAGCGACAGCGAGCGAATGTTCTTCGTCTCTCTGCTTCTTAACCAGATGTTAGGGTGGATGCGGGCGCAATCCGGAACCAGTTCGCTTCGGGCCTTGCTCTACATGGACGAGATTTACGGTTACCTTCCGCCAACCGCGAACCCGCCTTCGAAGAAGCCGCTGATGACGATGTTGAAGCAGGCACGCGCCTTTGGTCTTGGGTGTTTGTTAGCGACGCAGAACCCGGTCGATCTCGACTACAAAGCGCTTTCGAATATCGGTGCCTGGTTTCTTGGCCGATTGCAGACGGAGCGCGACAAAATGCGGGTTCTCGACGGATTGGAGGGCGCCGCCGCATCGCAGGATTCCGGTTTCAATCGCCAAAGGATGGAAGAGACGCTAGCTGGTCTCGGTAGCCGAGTTTTCCTCCTGAACAACGTTCACGATGATGCTCCGATCACATTTCACGTCAGGTGGGTCATGTCTTATCTTTGTGGGCCGCTCGCTCGAACTCAAGTGAAGCAGCTGATGGATCCGAAGCGGGGCGAATTTGAAGTCGCCGGTTTGAAGCCAGCGGAGAAAAAGGAAAAGATCTCCAAACCCACGAAGTCACCGCCGCCAGCAGCTGCTGAGGAAAAAATCGAATCCAAGTCGCCTTCAAATCGGCTGCCGGCCTCGATAAAACAATTCTACGTTCCTGTGACGGCTGAGTTTCTTGGGAATGATATCGTCTACATGCCTTCAGTCGTCCGAGCTGCGGAAGTCAGCTTCTCCGAACCTAAGCTCGAAGTCTTCGGCGATCGTCAATTCACGATTCTCAATCGGGTTTGGGATGGCGAAGAGACGATCGAATGGGAAAGCGTCACGGACCTTCCCGAAGGAGTAGATTTCGGCCACTTCCAAACCCAACCACACCAGCCGGTCGAGTTTGGCGGCTTACCTCAGGTTGCCAGGAAGGCAGGGACCTACAGCACTGCCAAGCGAGAGTTTCTAGACTGGCTCTATCGAAATCAGGCGATCGAAGTGCTGAAAGCGCCCGCCTTCGAAATGTGTTCGCAGCCGGGCGAATCTTCGGGCGAGTTCCGTGGTCGGTTGGCTCACAGCGCGCGTGAAAAACGCGATGCGGCGATCGACGCTTTCCGGAGCAAGACGGCTCCCCAGATGGAACGGCTTCAGCTGGCGATGCAGAATGCGGAGTCGGAACTCGCCGAGCAGACGGGTCAGGCGAGCCGCGCGAAAACCGAATCTCTGTTTGATCTCGGCGGAAAGCTTCTTGGCGCTTTGTTTGGTGGCGGTCGACGAAAAGTGTTCACGAAGACCAATATTGAATCCGCTCGAAGCCGGGGATCCCGCGTTATGCGGGAAACCGGTCAAGTCTCGCGTGCGAGGGCAGAACTCGAGGGCCTGGCGGAAAAACTTCAGCGTCTGGAATTTGAAATTGAGGACACGATCGCTGGAATCCGAGACGGTTTTGATCCGGATCGCACAGAGCTGGAGACGTTGCGAATCAAGCCGCTGAAGAAAAACATCAAGGTTAAAGCGTGCGGCCTGGCGTGGCTTCCGTTCGTCAAACGCGGCAGTCGAGAGTTGCAGAAAGCCTGGTTGTGAGCAGCGCGAGGCGAATCTAGCCTTACGGATGCAAACTCGGATATTTTTTCTGTTCGCCCTCGCATTCGCGCCGTTCGCAGGAGCCCAGGACACGGCAAGCGGGGTCGTGTTCAACGACTTGAACGAGAACGGCCAACGCGACGCTGATGAGCCCGGAATCGGCGGCGTGCTCGTTTCAAATCAGCGCGAAGTCGTTAAAACCGGGCAAGACGGAAGCTGGCAACTGCCGGCGAATGACGACTGCATTTTCTTCGTCAACAAACCGACTGGCTGGATGACGCCGGTGGACGAGAAGATGCTTCCGCGCTTCTACTATATTCATAAACCGAACGGATCGCCCAAGTCCCAACATCCCGGAGTCGAGCCAACTGGGCCGCTTCCAAAATCGATCGATTTCCCGCTCTACGAGCAGGAAGAGCCGGGCAAATTCCAAGCGATCTTCTTCGCCGATCCGCAGTGTCGAGATCAGAAGGAGCTCGATTTTATGGCGCACGATGTCGTCGAGGAGCTGATCGGATCGAAGGCGAGATTCGGAGTTACGCTTGGCGATATCATGTTCGACAACTTGGCGCTTTACGACAATCACAACTCGCTCGTCGCGCTGATCGGAATGCCTTGGTATAACATCATCGGCAATCACGACCTGAATTTTGAAGCACCGAACGACAAGCTTTCAGACGAGACTTTCGAACGTGTTTTCGGGCCGGCTTACTATTCGTATTCCTACGGACCGGTAAACTTTATCGTCCTCGACAACGTCAACTATCGAGGAAAAGGGAAGAGCTACGATGGGAACCTCGGCGAGGACCAATTGGCCTTCCTCTCGAACTTGATTCCGCAAATTCCGGAAGACGAGATGCTCGTTTTGATGATGCACGTTCCGCTTGGAACCACGGGAGACCGTGAGGCGCTTTTCCGGCTGATCGAGGACCGGCCCTACAGTCTTTCGCTCTCCGGCCACACGCATTGGCAGCAACACCAGTTCATCGGCGAGGACCTGGGTTGGAAGGGCGAGAAGCCGCATCACCACGTAGTTTGTGTGACGGTGTCAGGCAGCTGGTGGGGCGGCGAACCGGATGAAACCGGCGTGCCGCACACGATGATGCGCGACGGCGCGCCTAACGGATATCTTCTGGTTACTTTCGACGGGAAACAGGCCGTGGTCGATTTCAAAGCAGCACGGCGGCCAGCCGATTATCAGATTCGCGTTCACGCGCCGGAAGTCGTGACCGTCGCGGAGGCTGAGTCCGCAACTGTCTGGGCGAACGTTTTTGGTGGATCGGAAAAATCGACAACCCGCTTTCGAATTGGCGAGGAAGGCGAGTGGATCGAGATGACGAAAACGGTCGAGCCAGATCCAGTCTTCCTAGCGCTGAAAGAGATCGAAACCTCGTCCCCCGAGAAACTCCAAGGCCGTCCGCTTGGACCCACGACGGACAGCGATCACCTCTGGAAAGCGACACTCCCATCCGGCCTCAAGCCGGGCGTTCATCGGATCTTTGTCCAGTCTGACGACCAGTACGGCCGCGCGTTCCACGCCAACCGGACAATTCGAGTCGAACCGTAAAAATCAGGCAGTTCCGCCCTCAGCCTCAACTGGAGCCGCCGGAGTTTTTGGCTCGGGCGGAGGCTCGGGACGCTCACCACCACCGACGCATCCGGCCGGTCCAACATCCGCGATCAACGCCATGACTGCGAGCATGCAGGTAATTTTGAGCCATTCTGGAATCTTTGTCATGAGGCCAACTTTGGCGGCTTTACGCGGACCAAGTCAAGCCTCAGAATGAAGCCGTGACCCGATCGAGTTCCATTGCCGAAAAACTGCTCTGGCCGTTCGACCGAATGCGGCTCGCGTTTCTGCGGACGTTAGGCCCGTTGGCGAAACCGATCGTGCGCCGCCGCGAGCTCCGAGTCGCGATCGGCGGCTCGCTCACCGTCTGCGTCGCGTTCGCTCTCGCTCTCGGAATCCCTTGGTGGCTTCTCGCGCTCGGCCCAATTTTCTGGGGCGTGCCGCACGTCCTCGCCGACGTCCGCTACCTCGTCGTCAGGCCAGGCTTGCATCGCCGCAAACGACTCTGGTTTGCCGCCGGAATTCCGCTCGCATTCGCCGGCTGTGGAATCTGGAGCGTCCCGAGCGGACTAGCAGCTGCTGGCGCGGTCGCGGTTCTTTCGAACGGGCCGGTTTCTCGAAAGGCGATCGCCCTGACAATCATCCTGGTCTTGATCGCCGCTGCCATCGCCGTCGGCGATCTCGCAATGTTGATCTTCGCCCACGCGCACAATTTCATCGCCGTCATCCTCTGGTGGTTCTGGCGACCGCGGGTCAAACTGATTCATGCGCTCGTCCCCGCGCTGTTCGCGCTCGCCAGCTTGACGATCGTCTTCGGCTGGTTGCAGCCAGCAACTGCTGGACTCAGCCTGGCCCCACCCGGCTTGAACGCCGACTACCATTTGAGCCTGCTCTCCCCCGGCTTAGCTGAGCCCTGGGCGCTACGTTTCGTGATTCTCTTCGCTTTTGCCCAAGCCGTTCACTACGGCGTCTGGCTTCGGCTGATTCCGGAAGACGACCGCCCTCAGCCGACTCCTCGGACCTTTCGCGCGAGCTTTCGCGCCCTGCGCGCTGACATGGGCACCTGGTTCCTCGCAGGCGCGTTTCTTGTTGCGTTAGGCGTCGCGATCTGGGCAACGCTCGACCTCCTCGAAGCCCGCTCGACCTACCTTCGGCTCGCGCTCTTTCACGGCCACATCGAGCTCGCAGCAGGTGCCTTCCTTTTCGTCGAAGGCTGGCGAAGATCACCAAAACAATGATCGTCGATTGGTTCAACGCGCTTCTGCTCACTCAGCTGGTCGAAGTCCCGATTTACCTCGTCTTCGCGAGGCGATTGCCGATCGGAAAACGAATCACCTACGCCTTCTGCGCGAGCCTGATCACCCATCCGATCGTCTGGCTGATCGTCCTCTTCGGGCCAGGTCCGTTCTGGTTTCTGATCATCATCGCAGAACTTTGGGCGTTCGGCGGAGAAGCCGCTTTCGGCATATTTCTCAAAACCAAGCGCCCCTTGCTTGCCTCCTTCACAGCCAACGTCGCAAGCATCCTCGTTGGGCTTGCGACGCGCGAATATTTCAATTGGCCCTGACTAAACCATCGGCATGTAAGGAGGCGTAACCGTGATGTCGGGAACGCAAGCGCGCGGCGGAAGCTTCGCGATCGTCACGGCGAGCGCGCCGACATCTTCCGGCTGCACCATTTTCGCCCGATCCTCATCCGCTGGAACAACCGGCCGCTTGTCGATGATTCCGGTATTCGTCTCTCCTGGATAAATGTTAGTGCAGCGAACGCCATCAGGCAGTGCCTCCAGATTCGCAAACTGTCCCAACGACTTCTGCGCGAATTTCGAAGCGCAATACGGCGTTCCCGCGAGAATCGTATTCTGAATACCGGCGATCGAAACGATGTTGAAAATCGTTCCGGATTTCCGCGCTCGCATCCCCGGCAGAATCGTGTGGAACAGGTTAAATGCGCCGATCGTGTTCGTCCGGATCACAGCTTCAAAATCTTCAGGCGAGGTGTTTTCGTAAAGCCGCTTCGGCACGTTCGTGCCCGCACTGATCACGAGAATCCCGATCGGTCCGAGTTCCGATTCGGTCCAAGCGATCAAATCCTTCACGTCATCGAGATTCCCAACGTCGCAAGCCCGCGTCAGCAGCTGCCGGTCAGCGGCGACCTCTTTCAAGGTCCCTTCCGAACGCGACGAAATCGCAACTTTCGCTCCTTGATCGGCAAACGCGTTTGCGATTCCCAGCCCGATTCCGCTGCTTCCGCCCGAAACGAGCACGACTTGATTCGTAAGATCCTGCATCATAATTTTTGCGTCATGTGAGACGACGCGGGGCGGAATGCAAGGCGCTATTTCCGAACCTGACCGACTCCCTTTGGAACCACGCCCGCTTCCTCGATTCGCGTTCGCAATTGCAAGGCCAACCGCTTGACTGTGACTGCGTGCTCTGGGTTTTCGGCAAGGTTCTTCATTTCGGATGAGTCCGATTCGTGATCGTACAGCTCGGAGCCCTCAGCGCCGTTCTCACCCCACTCGGTATAGCGATAGCGAGTTGTTCGAAGCGAGTAGCCGTTCGCGTATTGAGTCAGCGCGCCATCTCGCGGCACCGAATTCACATCGCCCAAAATTGAAGCCAAACTAACGCCTGAAGCGTGCTCTCGTTGCGGAAGAGCACACAGTTCGGCCAGCGTTGGATAGAGATCGACCATCTCCACCGGATGCGCGTAGGTTTTTCCAGCCTCGGCAGTTTCCGGTGCCGCTATAATCATAGGAACGCGCGCTGCGTTTTCGAAAAGAGTCGTCTTTTGCCAGTAACCGTGCTCGCCCATGTGGTATCCGTGATCTGAGGTAAAGACGACGACGGTGCTTGACGCTAAGCCGGACTCGTCAAGCGTATCGAGAATCCGCCCAAGTTGAGCATCGGCAAAGGTGATCGACGCGTGGTAGGATTGAATCGCTACCTTGGCGAGCTTTTCGGGCAAGTTGAACTGATCCTTTTTTCGAGTCAGCGACTTTCGTGCCGGTTCCGGCAGCCCCTCAAAATATCCTTCCGGAACTGTCGGAACTTCAATCTCATCCAGTGGATACTTTTCAAAGTATGCCTTCGGAGCGACGTACGGGGTATGCGGGCGGAACAGACCGACCGCAAGGAAGAACGGCTGATCGCCCTCCGCAAATTTCAGCAGCTGCTGGCTTGCTTCAGTCGCTATCATTCCGTCAGTCTGCTCTTCGTCCGTCCCATCTGCGGCGAGCCAACTCAGCGTTCCTCCAAATGATCCAGGCCGAAGACTGAAGATCAGCGGCTCATCCTCCACGTCGCGTCCTCGCGGGTTGAACGTCTGATTCCACGAATACGGATCGTCATGACCTCCGGTTCCAATGTGCTTAGGAACGTTGTAATGATAGAGCTTGCCAATCCGCGTCGCGAAATATCCGTGCTCGCGAAAATGCTCCGGAATCGTCTTAACTGTCTTGAGACGTTCGCGCAGAAAAATCGCGTTTGAGTGAATCAGCGTCTGATTCGGATAGAGTCCGGTCATGAACGACGCGCGACTCGGCCCACAGAGCGGGTACTGACAGTAAGCGCGATCGAACCTCACTCCGCGTGCCGCTAATCGATCGATGTTCGGTGTCTTGACCCGCGGATGCCCGTAGCTGCCGATGTCGCAGTTCAGATCATCGCAAATAACAAAAAGGACATTCGGCTTCTCTGCCGCGAAGGCGAGAGAAGGTGCAATCAAAAGCAAAAGATAGAGCAGGCGTTTCATTCGTGGGTTTTGTTGGTTGAGTCAGGCAGGCGCTGGACAGCGTTCTCAAATGTGAATGCGAATTTGCAACCGCGGGCAAAAAAATCCCGCCAACGCGCGACTCCGAGGAGCACGCGCGGGCGGGACAAAAAACGAATTCGAAGAACGACTCAGGATTTGGTCTTCAGAGCAATTTTGCTAACGGCCAAGTCAACGTGATCGGCCTTCTTTGTCTGCTTGCCGGTCGCGGTAACAACTTTGGCCTTGGCGTTCTCATCAAAGAACTTCTTCGCAACGCCGCCGTTGAGAAGGTAGACGGTTTTGCCTTGTTGGACTGCTGAGTTGCAGCTGTCGCCGATTCCAAGGTCGCAATGGGCGCAGATGACTTTGCCCGACACGGTGGTTTCCTTGGTTTCTTCGGCAGCAAATGCGAAGGCAGCGAGGCCGATGGTGGTAGAGATGCAAATGAGGATTGATTTCATGACTTGGACTGACGTAGTGGCGCGGGAAATGATTGCACAAAAAATTCGGAATTGGCTCTTCAGCCGAAAAGTCGCTTGAGGTGCCGGGCGAAGAGATTCTCGGTCACGTTCTTCGCGATCACTTCGGAATTTGATCTAAGCATCCCGAGGTAACGCTCGCCCATTTTCGCTGCGACTTTGTAACCGACGTGTAGCAGCTGCCGGACGTGCGCGTTGAATTCCGGGCAAGAAAGGTCGTGCCGGAGCGCGTTTTGATACTGCTCGGAGGTCCAACCATCGACCTCGTCTGCGCTGGGAAGTTTCGCCGGGTCGATGTCGATGACCGCCGCGTACGGAGCGCAGAGAGCTTCCTGATTGGCGAGCGCTTCGCGATAAACTTCCTTGGCCAAAGCTAAGCCTTCGCCGCCCGCCTCCGCGAGGCCGATGAGCTCTTCCAGCCAGGTGGTGCCAGCGGTTTTGAGGTGGATTCCAGCGCCGGTGCGCTTCAAAACACGGCTGATCGGCCCGTATATCGAAAATTTGTCGCTGCCCGAATGGACGCTGAGCTTAAGATTGGCTGGCAGGCCATAGGCGTCAACGGCGTGAGCGATCACGGCGATATCGTCGTTGAATTCGCGTTCGAACTGAGACGCATCGCCGACGTAATCGACGCCTTTGTTGAATCGTCCGGTGAACTTCGGGGCGATGGTTTGGACCGGGATATCCTGATCCGCAATCGCGGCGAGGATCACGAGTAACTCCGGCGGCGTCTGCGGCGCGTCGGTTTC
Organism: Verrucomicrobiales bacterium; assembly: GCA_047620505.1. Taxonomy (GTDB): domain Bacteria; phylum Verrucomicrobiota; class Verrucomicrobiia; order Verrucomicrobiales; family DEV007; genus JBLHKS01. Next base: position 65,496 of record JBLHKS010000012.1, read on the forward strand.
GTCCATGCTGATTTCGGTTATGAAACCGCCCTCTCCCTTGAGCGCGACAATCGCCCGATAAATCCGGCCAGCGTCCATCACGGCGAGCAGAAATTGGTTTGCAACGCGCTCAACTTCCTCGGCCGAGATCTCGAGTGGGGGTTCGATTCCGACGACTTCGATGCTGCCGATCAATTCCGGGTGGCGACCGACAAATGCGCGGACAGCGTCGCGGTCAGGCGTCTTCCCGATCGCATCAGCCACGTCGATCGTGAAGAAATCGCTCGAATCCGCGAAAAGCCGTGCGGTTTCCAGATTGATGTGATCGGCGTCGACGAAATACGGTTTGTCCCAGCCGAGATCGGTAATCGCCGCGTCAGCAGCTGCTCGGGTCGTCGCCGGCTCGGAACCGATCGTGATGTGCTCGCGATGCGATTTATTCCAAACCGGAACGATGTCGACACCGAGTTCGTCGCGCGCTCGAACGCAAGCCCGAAGCTGCGCAGAGCCTTGATGAGCGAAGCGATCGCCCATACCGAAAGAATATTTACCAATGATCAACATGAGGCGTCCACCGATGCCAACAACCGCCGGTCGGTCAAGAGCAAGGGCGTGCTAAACGGGCTTGCCTCCCATCATTTCGGTTGACAGGTCGAGCATTCGCTTCCAAAAACGTGTCGATTTCGTCAAATAAGATCATGTCCTTGTTCACCGGAAAGAACGTAGTCAGATACGCGGCCCTTATTGGGATCCTCACTGCTTTAGCGTTGGGCTGGTACTTCTTTCGGCCGAACTCGACCCGGTCTGATTTGACCGACTACATCGTGCTTGAAGTTTCCACGCTTCCGGAGCCTACCAAAACGGACTATCCGGATTGCTTTATCGTTTTTAAGATGACGCCGGCAGAGGGAGGCGATCCGATACTGATTCGTCTGAAGGGATTCGAGGGGCGAGAGCTAATGAAGGCTTCGGTCTACAAAGAAGGCGATCGGGTGGCACTGGGGCAGCTGCGGGAACTCTCAAAAGATGAAGCGCGGGTCGCAGTTTCCAATGATGTCCTGGATCTCCTTCCGGAGTTTACCAGCGATTACTGCGAGTTAGTTCATGCAGCCCCAGTTGAGTCTCTGGATTCGATTACCTCCGAACTTTTTCGAGGCCGACTCCCTCAAATCCAAGCGGTCCACCCGGAAAAGAGGCAAGCCGTTGTTCGCGCCTATTTCGAACATCGAATTTCGCTCGAAGATAAACCGGTAAATATATTGATCGGCGACTCCGAGGCGATGGGTTATGGAAATCCGAACGATTCGACTTACGCGGCGATGCTGGAGCAATCCATCGGAACGACGATTAATCTGTCGTTTCCAAGTGCATCCCCGGAGGACTACATTTGGCTTGCGGAAATGATATCAGCTTCCGATTTCAAATTCGATCGGGTCCTGTATGCGTTTAATGTTAGAGCGTTCAATGACATTCCCGATGCCCCCCAGGTTGTCGTTCGAGAACCGCAACTCGAGGTAACCGAAAACGATCTCCGGAATCTTTGGACGATTGAACGGAATCAGGTGTTTTCGGATTCAACGATTTCACCGGAGAGATTTCCCGGATATAAAGGGAGTACAAAATTTTCTTGTTCCGGGATCAATGTTAGCCGACTCCGACAATTCTGCGAGAAGATCAAAAAAATTGGCAAACGCCCGATCGCCTTTGCAGTGCCGTATTGTAAGGAGTTACTCGTGGCTTCGGAAATCGATCAGCAGTTTAACGATGGAATTCATCTTCACCTACCGGTTTTTTTCGAAGCGGGAATCCCGTTTGTCGATTTTACTGAAGCCGTCCCCGCGAGCGGATTTCGTGACTTGGTGCATTTGAACGAGGCGGGGCATCGCGAATTCGCGGTGAAGCTGGCGGACCTACTGAATTCAGAATCGACGGAGTCGGCGCAATCGGAATAAGCTTGTTCAGGGGTTGAAAGCACGACTACAGCGCCAATTTTATATGCTTCGTTTTGAGGTATTCGAAGATCGCCTTCCGTGAAAGCTCAAATCCGTATCCGCTGTCACCCCAGCCCTCGTAAGGCGCATAGGGCGTGTTTACCGAGCCATGGTTGACACAGACGGTGCCCGTTTCGAGAGCATCGCTGGCGGAAAATATTGTCCGTGTGTCGTTGGCGAATAGATAGGATACCAGTCCCCACGGTGTATCGGTGGCCTGACGGATCGCGTCGTCGAGATCATCAAAAGCAAGAACAGGAAGCACAGGCCCGAATGTTTCCTCCTGCATCATGCGCATGTTGGCGGTCGCGACGAGAAGGAGAGATCCTTGCATGGGTTAGGTCAGTAGGAAAATGGGTCGAACCGCCGGTTCAAGGCTCGATACAAACTTTCTGCGCTTCGCGGGATTCCATAAGAGGAAAAGCATCAGTGGCCTGCTCAAGAGGTAAGTGATGCGCAATTATTTTGTCGGCAGGAAAACGCCCGCTATGCAGCAGTCAACGGTGTGGAAAACTTCCCTTAGAAATTGGCGTAGATTTCGTGCAGTCTGTCCACTGCCCGGTTCCAGGGAACCTCGCGGTAAACGAAGGCGCGCAGCCACCGGATAAATTTCAGGCTCCT
>JBLHKS010000013.1:0-68011 GCA_047620505.1 Verrucomicrobiales bacterium
CCAAGCGCCGGCATCAGCCACGGCTTCCACGGTTTGACGGTTGAGACCAAAAGCGGGGCTCTTCTTTCCGGTTACGCGACTGGCGAAACGAACGAAGCGCTGACTTTGCGGATTCAGGGCGGTATCCAGCAGGCAATCAAGATTTCCGAAATCAAAAATCGCACGGAGATGGAAATTTCGCTGATGCCGCCGGGGCTCGTGGGCGCGCTTTCAGCTCAACAGCTCATCGATCTCGTCGCTTACCTTGAAAGTTTGAAGGGCAGCTGATAGGGTTCTTTGCGAGACCGCGACTGAACGAATTCTAAGACGAAAACCATGATCAAGACTCCAAAACTTCTGATTGCTGCGCTCAGCCTGGCCGCAGTCTTCAGCTCACCTGCCGCTGAGGTCGCCAAGTCCGGCGCTGAAGTTGGAAAATGGACCCAGGACTACGCAGCAGCTGCTGAGTTGGCCAAAGAAAAGAGCCTGCCGATTCTGCTCAATTTTACCGGTTCCGATTGGAACGGCTGGTGCAAGTTGATGGACGCCACCATTTTTTCGAAGCCTGATTGGGCTGCGTACGCGGCGGAAAGCCTCGTTCTCGTTACGATCGATTTTCCGAAAGACGACAGCATCGTTCCTCCAGATTTTGTTGCTCGAAATGAGGCTTTGAGCAGCAAATTCGGTGTCGAAACCTACCCGACCTTCATCATTCTCGAGAGTGACGGAACGACGCAGCTTGGAAAGCTCGGAGCCGGCCAGGGGAAGACCGCTGATTCGTTTACCGCTGAAGTAGACGGAATTCTCGCGTATCGGCAGTCGGCGATTGAGGCCAGGGCTGCGGAGCTTGGCGAGGAGAAAGGCAAGGAGTACGTTGCCGCGATCACTGCGCTGAAAGAAGCCGAAGCCGGGTTGCTGAGTTGGCTCGCGTCGAAGCCTGAGTCTAACGAAGCGAGCAACAAAAAGTTTGCCGAATTTCAGGAAGCGATCGCCGTTGCTCGGAAAAAACTGGAGCCGTTCGACTAACCGAATCAATTCGATCCGGCTATGAGAATTAACCTGATCGCCGCCGCTTGTTTGTTTGGCTTCTCAGCAGCTGCTGGAGCCAAAACCGACAAGCCCAATTTCGTTTTCTTCCTCGTCGATGATCTGGGTTGGGCCGACGTTGGCTGCTTCGGCTCGACGTTTCACGAAACGCCGAATATCGACGGGCTCGCGGCGAGCGGGATGAAATTTACGAACGCGTACGCTGCCGCTTCGATCTGTTCGCCGACCCGCGCGAGCATCATGACTGGCCGCCATCCAGCTCGCGTCAACATCACCGATTGGATCCCGGGTGCCCGCGCGCCGAAGGGCGGAAAGTTCAAGCATCTTGACGACCTTGCTCAGCTGCCGCTTGAGGAAATCACGATCGCTGAGGCGCTGAAGGAAAACGGTTACGCGACGTTTTTCGCCGGAAAATGGCACCTCGGCAGTGAGGGCTTTTTGCCGACGGATCAGGGTTTCGATTTCAACATCGGCGGGCATCATCGCGGCAGCCCTCCAGGCGGCTACTACTCGCCCTGGTCGAATCCACATTTGAAGGCGGAAGGCAAAGAGGAGTACCTGACTGAGCGGCTCACCAAAGAATCGATCGAATTTATGGAAGGTCGAAACGCGGACGAGCCGTTTCTTCTGTATTTATCTTACTACAATGTTCACACGCCGATTCAGCCTTATAAAAAGCGAATCGAGCACTACAAAACCAAGGCCGAGAAACTGTTTCCCGATCCAACGCCGACTGCTGACGAGCGCGGAGGAGTTTCGAGGATGCGGCAGGACAATCCGGAATTTGCTTCGATGGTGGCGGCGGTGGACGACAGCGTGGGGGCGATTCTGGCTTCGTTAGAGGAGTTGAAAATCGCGGACAACACCGTGGTCATTTTCTTTTCCGATAACGGCGGTCTCTGTACGAAGGGGAGGGCCGGACCGACCAGCAATCTTCCGCTTCGCGCAGGCAAAGGCTGGCTTTACGAGGGCGGAATTCGCGAGCCGACAATCGTGCGTGCGCCCGGGCTCACGAAAGCAGGTGGCGTTTGTGATTCGCCGGTTGTGAGCATGGATTTTTTCCCGACGATGCTTGAACTCGCGGGCTTGGAGATGAAACCGGATGTCCACGCGGATGGGATGAGCATCGTCCAGCTTTTGCGCGGCGAGAAGGCGGACACGCGCGAGTTGGTCTGGCATTATCCGCATTATCACGGGTCAACCTGGGCTCCAGGCGCGGCGATCCGCGTTGGCGAGTGGAAGCTGATCGAGTTCTGGGAATACGACGAGGTGGAGCTCTACAATTTGAGCGATGATCCCGGCGAGCAGAAGGATCTGAGCGCTGAGCAGCCGGAGCGCGTCCAGCAGCTGCTGAAGCAGGCGGCGGCGTGGCGAACGCGGATTCAGGCGAAAATGCCCGAATTGAATCCCGCCGCCGGGAATTAACGGCTGGGAAAAATGGTGCTCTCGAGAGGACTCGAACCTCCACGGGCTTGCGCCCACTAGAACCTGAATCTAGCGCGTCTACCAATTCCGCCACAAGAGCAATCGCGTAAAACGGGCGGCCATAGAATCACACTTCGCTGAGTCTACAACCGAAAAAACGCGCGATTCAAGGTTGTTTACCAAAGCGATCGTTGAACGAGCCGTCGAATTCCGTGAACGGGTTTTTCGGCAGCGGAATCGATAGGAACGGCTGGTAGAAGGGCTTGATCCGGTAGACGACGAACGGTGCTTCGGTGTGATTCTGGCCGCCGTTGAACGATTCGGTCCGGTGGAGCTGGCTGCAGAAAAAGTAAAGCCGACCTTCGGGGCCGAAACTCAGTCCATCCGGCCAGCAGAGGCGTGGGTCACGAATGTAGATTTCCGGCTTTCGCTCATCGGGCGTGATGATCGTGATCGCGTTGTGGGCGAGGTCCGCCGCGTAAATGTTGTTCTTTTCGTCAATCGCGATCGAATCACAGATTGGCTTTACGGCGTAATATTCGACTGCCTGATTCAGCTCTGCCGCGGGCACGCTGGGATCGCGGAGCTTTTCGGTTTCAACGTTGTAGAGCCGCAATCCTTTGAGCGGACCGAAGTAGAGGTTGCGGCCTTTTTGGTCAATCGCGATTGGATTTACACCGGCCATCGGTTCAGCGCCCGATCCGTCAACCCGGCGGGCTTTGACTGACTTGCCTCCGATCGCAAAGGAGATGTTCTCGGGAGTTACGCTGAGGTGCCCGTGAAGAACGCGCCGCGAAAGCCCGGTGGTGAGGTCAACGACGATCAGCGCCGCGTCCTGGCCGCCTGCGGGGTCGGCGATGTAGATGAAAGGTTCTTCGGGGTCGATCGCGAAATCGGCGAGATAGGAAGTATCGATTGTGATCGGCTTCGGCAGATAAATCACTCGGTGCTCGCGCTCAGTATCCGGGTTCCAACCGACGATTTTCGGCGTCGCCTCGCCACGTCGGCCGCTGTCGAGCATCCAGACGATTCCTTCCGCATCGATGTGGACGGCCATCACCGAATCGAGCGCAATTCCGCTTAGTCCAGAAACGCCACCGGAGCCGAGCTCAACCGATGGGTATGGAGCCCATTCGCCTTTGGAATCGATCCGGATCGCGCGCTCACGCGTCTGGAAAAAAGGGTGGAGGCTGACCACGATCCCGGCGTCGTTTGAAATCGCCAGACCGCCCGGGCCTTGAGTCAGTTTCGCGGCGACGTCGAGTTTGACGTCCGCACCGAAACCACCGTGCAGCCCGGCGATCACCGTGGCCACGATCAGGGCCGCGATCCTCAACTTTCGATATGTCATGCGTTGGCCTTACAGAAACTCGTGCGCGAAACGAGGGGCTGATCATTAGATTCGATTCTGCCCTGCGGGTCAAAGGATAATCCGATTCCCTACCGAAATGTAGTGTTAGAGTCGCCGATTGGGTGTCGATTTTGGCCGAGTTCGCTAGCAGCTGCTGGTTTCGTTTTTCCGCGAATTCCGGCTCGAACCGAGCGAAATACCGGAAAACTGGACCGCGTCGACACGGTCTGTGTCCGGAAGTCCAAAAATCATCAAAATTGTCCGTAAAACCCCGAGTAAACTTCATCGGAAAGCTTGCTCTCCGCGCGATCCTGCCCGAGGTTTTGCCTTCACGACCAATCATGATTCGGGACTCTGGAGATCGCCCTCACTTTCACACCTGCGAACTGTTCTTTTCGCTGGTGGAATCCCGCTGAAAATTACTTCACTCCGGGTGCGTTGCGCGCCTGCTAAGACCTGATTTTTTCAAATGCCTGACGACGACTCACTTCCGCCCGAAATTCTAGAAGAGGAAGATCCCGGTTCGCAGAATATCGCGCCGATCAATGTCGCGGAGGAGATGAAAAACTCCTTCCTCGACTACTCGATGTCGGTGATTATTTCGCGGGCGCTTCCGGATGTTCGAGACGGGCTCAAGCCGTCCCAACGACGGCTGCTTTACGCGATGTTCAGCGATTTGAACCTGACGCCGAATCGTAAGCACCTCAAGTGCGCCCGTATCGTCGGTGAAACGATGGGTAAATATCACCCGCACGGTGACCAGGCGATTTACCCGACTTTGACCAACATGGCTCAGGCGTGGTCGATGCGCTCGCCGTTGGTCGATGGCCAGGGCAACTTCGGCTCTCCTGAAGGCGATGCTCCGGCTGCCATGCGTTATACCGAGGCCAAATTGACCCATCTCGGTGCGGCGCTGATGACCGACATGGACAAGGATACGGTCGATTTCATCACCAACTACGATGAGACCAACTCCGAGCCCGTGGTGCTGCCAGCCGCTTTCCCTAACCTTTTGGTTAACGGCGGAACGGGCATCGCGGTCGGCATGGCGACGAACCTCGCTCCGCATAACCTCAGTGAAGTGATCGACGGAGTCTGCGCAACCATCGATGATCCGAAAATCACGACCGACGGCCTTCTCAACATCATCAAAGGGCCGGACTTTCCTACGGGTTGTACCGTACTTGGCTCGCGCGGCATTCGGAGTTACTTCGAGACGGGTCGCGGGTCGCTGAAAATTCGCGGCCGCGCGGAGATCGTCGAAGAAGGCAAGAAGACCCAGATCATCATTACCGAAGTTCCGTTCTACGTGAACCCGGGCCGTCTTCACGAGCGCCTTGGCGAACTCGTCCACACGAAGGTTCTGCCGGAAATCAGCGCGATCCGCGACGAGTCCACGGAAAATACCCGTCTCGTCATCGACCTCAAGCGGGACGCCTCTCCCCAGGTCGTACTGAACAATATTTACAGGCACACCTCGCTGGAGACCAGCTTCAGCGTCAACATGCTCGCGATTCACGATCGCCGTCCCAAATTGCTCAGCGTGCGTGACGCGATCGACTGCTACATCGAGCATCGCCGTGAAGTCATTCTGCGCAGGACGCGTTTCCTTCTTAAGAAGGCGCAAGACCGAGCGGAGACTCTCGAAGCCTACCTCCTCGCGCTCGACAACCTCGACGAATTCATCAAGATGATTCGCGAGTCGCGCAACCGCGACGAAGCCCGCGACAAGATCAAGGCGCGCGATTTCGACCCAGCAGCTGCTCAGGCGCTCGGGATCCTGATTCATGATCAGGACAGCATGAAAATCCGCGCAGGTCGCTACGTTTTCACCGACCGCCAGGTGAACGCGATTCTCGATCTCCGGCTTTATCAGCTGACCGGAATGGAGATCGATAAGACGAAAAAGTCTTACGATGAAGTGTTGGCCGAGATCAGAGACCTTCTCGATATCCTCGCCCGCGAAGACCGCGTTTTGACGATCATCAAAGAAGAGCTTCTGGAAATTAAAGAGAAGTACGCCACTCCGCGCCGCACCGATTTCGCTGCGGACGAAGGCGATATGAATCTCGAAGATCTGATCGCTAACGAAGGCGCGATGATCACGATTTCGCATCGTGGCTACATCAAGCGAACGCCTACGGAGGAGTTCCGTGTCCAGAATCGAGGCGGCAAAGGCCTCAAGGGCATGGAAACCCGCGATGCCGCGACCGAAGCGGAGGAAGATGATTTCGTCCAGTTTCTCTTCGCCGCCAGCACGCACGACTACCTCATGTTCTTCACGAACACCGGTCGCGTTTTTGTCGACCGCGTGTTTACGATTCCGGAGGGTTCCCGAACGGCGAAAGGGCGTTCGATTAAGAATATTCTCAACCTTCGCGCAGAGGAAAAAATCGCGGCCACGTTGCGGATCATCGGCGATCCGGATGGCGACAAGGACAAGACCTTCAACCGGGCTTTCCACGTCGTGTTCGCGACCCGAACCGGGATCGTGAAGAAGACGAATTTGAATGATTTCCGCAACACCCGGAAGGACGGAATCATCGCGGTTAACATCGACGAAGGAAATGAACTGATCGACGTTAGGCTCACTGAAGGCGAGAACGAAATCATCTTGGTTACGAACAACGGCATGAGCCTGCGCTGTCACGAAACCGCGTTCCGCGATCAGGGGCGCGCGACTCGCGGCGTTACCGGAATTCGACCGGTACCCGGCGATTTCGTCGTCAGCCTGACCAAAGTCGACGACGAATGTAAGTTGCTTGTCGTCAGCGAAAACGGGATCGGCAAACGGACCCCGTTTGAAGACTATCGAACCCAGAATCGCGGCGGCAAAGGCATCATCACGATGAAGTGCACCGACAAAACCGGCAAGGTCATCGGAGCACTCGCCGTCATGGAAGAGGACGAAATTATGATCATGACGAGCACCGGCCAGAGCGTCCGTCTGCGCGTCGCTGATGTTCGTCAAACCGGACGGAACACTCAAGGCGTCAAGCTGATGACTCTGAAGAAAGGCGAGACAATTCAGGACGTCGCGCGCGTGATTCCGGAAGAGGATGTGGATGAGGACGAAATTTCCGATGCTGAAGAAGCTGGCGGAGAGGAAAATGTCGAGCCAGCAGCTGCTGCTGATGCGCAAGCCGAAGAGGCACAAGCTGAAGAGGAGTAAAAAGACAGTCGCATCGTGAATTTCGAGTGCGGTGGGGAGCCTCCAGCGAGGCACCGCTTTCGAGTGCGCGGTCGTCGAGCGCCTGATCCGGGCGCGCCGTAGGCCGATTGTCGAAAGCCGCTCGAAAGCAGCCTTTCGCAAAGCCCCGACCACACTTCAAATCTCAATTCACAGATTCCGGCGGTCGAGCCGTGGCGAGAATTCCCTCCACAATAAGCAAGAGCAAGAGCGCCAAAGCGATCCACGGCCATTCCGAATCCGCTGAGGCTTCGGACTAGATTTGAGAGAGTTCGACACGACGGCCCACTTGACGAACTTGCTGTTGAGCGACCTACTCTCGGAAATGAAATGCCTCATTCTGACTATCCTCGTAGCCTGCGTCGTCACGCCGGCGTTTTGTGCTGACTCGCCGCCGAATATCGTCTTCTTTTTTACCGACGATCAGACAACGAGCACCCTCGGTTGTTACGGAAACCCGATCGTTCAAACGCCTAACATTGATCGACTAGCAGAGCAGGGAACGCGGTTCGAGAATGCATTTGTTAGTCATTCGATCTGTTGGGTCAGCCGCACCACGATCCTCACCGGCTTGATCGGACGCACTTACGGATCGCCGAGCAATCCGGATCAAGCGCGGCCCGAGGCGGTCGAGACTCTGTATTCCGATATCCTTCGAGAAAACGGTTACCGAACTGGGTTCTACGGAAAGTGGCACGCGAAGATGCCGAAGGGCTACCAGCAGAAGGATCACTTCGATGAATTCGAAGCGATCGGCCGAAATCCGTTTTACAAAAAGCAGCCGGACGGAAGCCTGAGACACGAGACCGAATTGATCGTCGATCGTGGGATCGAGTTCGTGAAAAATCAGCCGAAGGACAAGCCTTTCGCGCTGAACATGTGGTTCAACGCCTGCCACGCAGAGGATGGCGATCGGCGGCCTGGGATTGGGCATTTCGCGTGGCCGCGTGCGGTCGATGGGATGTACGAGGACGCGGAAATCCTTCCACATCGGTTGAACGACCCAGCTATTTTTGACGCTCAGCCGGATTTCCTGAAAACGACGATCAATCGCGAGCGCTTTTTCTGGAGATGGAACACGCGGGAGAAATACGAAACGAACATGCGCGCCTACTACCGAATGGTAAGCGGGATCGACGGCGCGATCGGGCGGTTCCTGGCGGCGCTCGAAGAAGCCGGCCTCGCCGAAAACACGATTATCGTTTACTCGGCGGACAACGGTTATCATATGGGGAATCGCGGTTTTGCCGGAAAGTGGTCGCACTACGAGGAGTCGCTTCGCGTGCCGTTGATCGTGTCTGATCCTCGCGTCCCTGAGGACCAGCGCGGACAGGTTTCAGACGCGATTGCGCTCAATTTGGATCTACCCGCTTCCTTCCTCGATTGGGCAGGCGCTGAAGTTCCGGAGCGATATCAGGGACGCAGTCTGAAGCAGGTTGTGGACGCTGGCAAACCGGCGGACTGGCGAACAGAAACGTTTCACGAACACTTTGCCGTCAGGAATCGAATCCCGGCATTTGAAGGGGTGCGAAACGAGGACTTCAAGTACGTGCGCTATTTCGATCATGGGAATCACGAGTTTCTTCACGACCTGAAAAACGATCCTGACGAACTCACAAATCTCGCCGACAACCCGGAGTTCGCTGGAGTCCTCAAAGACATGCGTCAGCGCACGACCACTCGCGTTGCCGAGGTCGGCGGACCGCTGGAGCCGCTCAAGGGAAATTTCACCTCGTCCACCGCTCCTCATCCGAAAGCGTCCGCTGCCATCACAGTTAGGCCGGGAGACGATGGGTTCGTGAATCTGTTCAACGGCAAAAACCTGAACGGTTGGACCGGCGATCTGCAGCACTGGTCGGTCAAAGATGGGGCGATCACCGGCGTGACGGACGGTTCGCTCAAGATGAATCGTTTCCTGACCTGGAAAGGGTCCACGATCCGCAATTTCGAACTGCGAGTGAAGGTAAAAGTCAGCCCCGGCGGCAACAGCGGCATTCAATATCGTGGAACGTCGCGGCCGGATCTCGGGCTTGATATCGTGACCGGTTACCAATGCGATGTCGTCGCCAACACCTCGAAATACAACGGCATGCTCTATGAAGAACGAGGACGTCGGATCCTCTCGCACACCGGCGAAAAAGTGATCATCGACGCTGAAGGCCAGCCTTGGGTCGTCCAGCAGCTGCCGGTCAAGGAATTCGCCCCCGGCGAGTGGCACGACTTCCGAGTTCTCGTAAGCGGAAACCATCACCAGCACTGGATCGACGGCCACCAAACTGCTGACCTGATCGACTTCGATGAGGCCGGTCGAGCCCTCGAAGGCGTCCTCGCAGTTCAAGTTCATGTCGGGCCTGCGATGGAGATTCAATACAAGGATTTCAAGATTAAACACCTGCCGGATGATGCTCCTTTGCAAAAAGCCGAAGACCATCCGATTCCGGCTGGTGCCCACGGAGTTCGCCCCCAAGGCAAGCTACCCAAAGATTGGAAGGCCCCGATTTATGGAGAGACTCGCAATTGATCGAAATCGGGCGCGATCTCCTATTCGTCGACGAATTTCCGGAAACGCGGCAGCACGCTCTATGAAGGAGCCTTCCGCCGCGCCAAACTCGCGCTTGAATTGGGTCCCGAGGGCAAAACTCGCACCGCCGGAGCGCTCTGGCCTGCAAGGCGAGTCCGATTCGACCTTTTAGCGCGTTCCGCATTACGCCGAGACGTTAGATCAGTTGATTGAAGACCTGCGAATCGACCTCGAGATTGACGATCTACCTTTTTTGGTCAGCGCGATTACGGAACTCAGAGGAGACGTCGAACAGCGCAAAGCGATCAGCGAAATCCTCGTAGATCTACCGAACGGGTTGATCACACTGGCGCAGCCGACGCTCGGGATCTGACCGGCCACATCGGCGATTTCGTGCATCTCGACACGCCAACGTAGAATGAAATCGGTCGTCGGTTCGCGCGGCGTTATCTGCAGCTGCCGAACGTGCGGGCGGGGCGGAACGGTTCGGAGGGTGAGCAGTAGTTGCGGGATGAACCACCATCCGGCACAATCAATTGCCATTTGCGCGGTGGGAGGCGGGCACATTCTTCGATTTTCGGCAGACAAGGTCCAGCATCTACTGATTGAGGCCAGCCAATTCTTGAGAATGAGATATTTCGGTGGTTAGATGTTTAAAATCGACTGTTATTTGACCTGCGTCGCATATGGATTATCGGGAATCTCATCTAGACGGGAAACTGAGACGATGGTTTCAGAATGACTTTTCCCATGCACACCTCCGGAGCGTTTCCTTCGAAGGGATCTTCTCCCTTAGAGGCGTCGGGCCGTGTGAGATTCCTCTCGATTTCCCGATAGTTGCCATAGCTGGCCGCAATGGAACGGGAAAGTCGACGATCCTTGCTTCGGTTTGTTGTGGGTTTCACAGCGAAGAGATTGTCAATCCCGTTACCAACCGCCGTCCGGCATATTATACATTTTCGGATTTTTTTGTGCAGTCTAATGATGAAATTGGCCCAGCTGGAATCTACATCCGGTACGGCATTCAGCATGACAAATGGCGAATCACTAAACACAATTCGGAGAGAAAAAGTCTGGGATATCAAGTTCGGAAGAGGTTGTGGAAGCGGCGGTGGAACAATTACGACACAAGAGTCAGCCGCGATGTGGTTTTTTTGGGTATAGAGCGTGTTGTGCCCCATAGCGAACGAAGTCAGTCGAAGTCCTATCGGACGAAATTCACTTTGACTGAGGAAAAAGGTTGGGAGCCCGAAGTATGCAAACACGTAAGTAATGTTCTCGGGCTGAAGTACGATTCCCTGGAATATCGGGAACATTCGAAATATCGACTGCCATTCGTGAAGCGGGGCAGTTTGAAATATTCGGGATTCAACATGGGGGCTGGCGAAAGCGCGGTAATTGAGATACTCTCCGCAATCTATGCGATCGATGCAGGTGGATTAGTTGTCGTAGACGAGATCGAGCTCGGACTTCACGTTGAGGCTCAGCATCGGTTAATCGACGAGCTAAAACAAATCTGCAAAAATCGAAAGACGCAGGTAGTATGCACAACGCATTCTCCCGCGATTCTTGAACGACTCCCGATGGATGCGCGTATATTGATTGAAAAGAGTGGATCGAAGACGCTCGTCAAGCAGGGGCCGTCGACAACATTTACTTCGGCCAAGTTGGCCGGAACTTCGAAACCGGAACTCACAGTGTTTGTGGAAGACTCGGTTGCAAAGCGAGTCTTGAACTCAGCACTGCCTCTATCAATTCGCCAACGGCTTCGTGTGGAAGACCTTGGGTCATCATCTCTACTGGTGCGGGCTTAGTAGTAACTTTGTGAGGGAGAACAAAGACAAGGTGGTCGTCGTATTCGACGGAGATCAGCGAAAGCTGTTGACTAAGCATCGAAAAAAGTTCCTGAACTTGATTGAAACTAATGTCGATGGAGCTGCAGATTGGTTCGATCAGCATGTCAGTTTTCTTCCGGGCGATACTTGGCCAGAAAGATGGCTAATTTTAACGGCCAGCTCGGATTCGCCTGAAATTGCATCGAAATTCGGTGCCAACAATCGTCAGGCCAAAGATGCTTTGGACTTTGCCCTGCAACAAGACAAACACAGTGAGATCTGGGGTCTTGCACAAAAGCTAGCAGCCGGGGTAGACGAAACAGTTGATAGGCTGTGCTTAGTTTGTCAAGATCTGGCGGAACAGGAGTTCACAGACGTTTTGAAATTTCTGGAGAGCAAACTCAAATAGGGGCTGAGCCTCGTGAAGTTATTACTCCCAAATCTTTGTACCATTGTTGGCATGTATGCCGGATCTGCATTCGCCGACGAAACAGTCAACGTCCTTGCCATTGGCAACAGATTCGCGAGACTGAATTCAAATATCTACCAGCAATCGTGGAGGCATCCGGAAACGAAGAACGTCGGCCGCGCGAATTTGGGCGGTTGCACTTTGGAGCGACACTGGAATCATATAGTGAAGTTCGAGGGCCGATCCGATTGGGAGTCGGGATCAATGTCCGCATCCGGGCTGATGCCGATGAAAAATCCCAAGACGCTCTTGTGAAAACATCACTCTGATCTGGCTGCGTAAGGGCGAATTCCCTCAGCAGTTGCCGAACATGCGAGCGTGGCGAAACTCGCACTGAAAATCGCCTCACAACGCCTTCGCCCAACCATCACCCCGACCATCTTGAACCACCTGCGTGATCCCGTTTTCACGGTTGAACGACGCCCCAACAAGGCCGGTGGAAGTCGACGGTCGGCCAACGTGATGTTTGATCCGGCGTTCTTTCAGCACCTCAAAAACCTCCGGATCGTAGTGCGATTCGTAGTGCGATTCGAAGTGTGAATCGCTTCAGAATTCGGCACCACAAATCGCGGGAAATTCATCGCTTGCGGGGGCTCAAGTTCCCACTCGACCACGCACGTGCCGAACTGATATGGACCATGAACGAACCAGTAGCCGGGTGCGCCCCAAAAATCGCGGCAGGTCGGCCGTTGCGATAGAGCGCGCAACTCATCGAAATGCCGGGAGCCGTCGCGCCCTTCTCATGGACATGATCGTGGGACAGATGATCCGATGAGGACTGCGCTTGAAGGTTAGCGCCAATCGTAAGCGGGCAGGCCGCGCCGGTAGCCGCGCCCAGGCACCGAACGAATTGGTGTCGATTCCAAATCTGCATTGATCACGATCCACCGTGTTCTCGCCGACGCTAAAAACCGGCGTGTCGCTGGCCGAATCACTCTTCGAGTTCGTGGTCCGAACGAGTTCCCCCAACAGCTGCCGGAAGGCGTCACGCTGAGTCGCGACATGAAAATCTGGCGTGTCGCTCTCAAAGAATGGCTGAAGCAGAATCAGATTCGCTCTATTCGAACGCCACTTTCGCCAAATAGATCGCCGTCTTCTCCTCGTGCGAAGAGTAATAGCTGATCCAGAGCATCTCGTCCTTCCAGACCAACCCGGCGTAGCTCGTGTCGCCGCCTGACGGCAGCTTCAGGCATTCCGTCAGGGTGCCCTTTTCGGGATCGACCCACGACAACGATGTCCGCGTGCCGCCGTCGTAAAGCCGCGTCACGGCGACGATGTTTCCGTCCGGAAGTTGAATCATGTCAGGGCCGCCGATGCGTTTGTTCAGCTTCGTCCATGCCCAGCTGTCGTAGGGCGGTTTGGACTTTCCGAGAAAGGCCATCTTGTCGCCGGTTTCGTGCCGAAAAAGGCAGAGAGCGGAGTCGTCTTCGAGAAACAGAATCGCGTCCTCGCCGACGCCTTTGTCGAGGTTCAATTGCGGGATCAGGCGTTCGTAGTTTTCGCCGTCTTTGCTTCGGTAAAACGTGGCGATTCGATTGGTTCGCTCGCCCATGCTGTAGCACATGCCATCGCGCCACTGCGCTCGCCAGAGCCAGAAACCCGGATCACCGATGCGCTTGCCCTCTGTCCAAGTCTTTCCGAGATCCTTGGAAAACCAGACCATCGAGTGATAGCGAATCTCCGCGTCAGCGATCATCCCGGCGCCGTTGAGCATCATTCGGCCATCCGGCGTGATGGAGATTTTGGCGTCACGCAGGTCTTCGGTCGGATGCGTCACGAGCGCCAGAGACTCCCACTGTTCGCCATCCTCGGACGTGATCACACGGAGCGATCCATCCGGCGAAACGTGTCGGCTGCCGTCGCGAAAGACGCAATACCAACGATCCTCATGGTAGATCAGATCCGTGAACGCGTTGTGCTCGGCTTTGTCCCAGATGCGCTTGCTCTCGACGAGGCGAGGCGTCGGCAACTCGGCCTGAAGCGAACTGATGGCCGCGCAGATCATCAGAAGGGTGAGTATTCGTTTCATGAGGGCAGTCTGCGGCAGGTGCACCGAGGCCGCCAGCGCGAGAATTCGGAGAGCCCCTGAATCTGCGGGGCAGCACTCCGGGCGGGGTTAGAGGATGCCAAGTGTGAAAATGGACTTCGTTTTTCCCGAAAAAAATGTGGGCTGGGGGGCGTGTTTGCGGCGACTAATTTTTCATTACCCCATGATCAGCCGCAGAAAATCCCTTCAAACCATCGCAACCGGTGTTGGTGCCGCAGTCGGATCCTCGATGCTTCCCGGAATTGGCCAGGCTGCTTCCGGTGGGGCCGGTGGTCCGAAACGCGTGATCTTTTTCATGCAGAATCAGGGGGTCGATCCGGCGACAATCATCCCGGCGGGAATGACGAACAGCGGCTCGCTGGCCAAGGCCAAACTGCCCGAGCCGATCGAGGCGCTGGAGCCTTACAAGGAGCGCATGCACATCATCAGCGGTCTGCACGGCATCCACACCAGTCCCTCGCACAGCGCTTTTTTCGGAGCGCTCGGCGGTTACCGCGGCAGCGACGGCGTGCCTCCCAGCGGTCCGACGATCGATTATGAGCTGAGCAAGGTGCTTCCCGAGACGCTTCTGCCTCACCTGTGCATCGGCATGGACTCCATGGAGAACATGACGGCCAAGCCCACGGTCGCGAATCTTTCGGCCAGTGGCGCGGGCCAGCCGATTTTCATGCACTCGAATCCGAACCACTTGTATGAGATGCTCTACGGCGGCATTTCTCAGGGGGATATTCGCAATCAGCACGAGGCTCGTTCGAGCATGTTTGACCGGATTGAGGAGCTAGCAGCTGCTAAGGGCGGCACGCTGCCGCCCGTGGATAAGCAGCGCTTCGGCCAGTATGTGCAAGGCTTCAACGACATCAATGGTTTGCGCGAGCGCCTCGGCAAAGTTTCGGATCACCTTCGGAATTTTGCGCCCGAGGTGGATGACCGCTATACGAACCCTGAGTTCGAGACCGACTGGCACGACATCATCCTCGATCTGGGTGTTTCGGCGCTCAAATCGGGCATCACCAGCGTGCTCACCATCGGCTCTGGTCGAGGCGAGATTTTCGGCGCGTGGAAAGGGCTCGGCGTCGAGCAGCAGGGGCACAATCTGGGCCACATGAAGCAGCCGGACAATCCGATCTGGATCAAGATCCGCCAATACAATAGCCGCATGCTCGTGAGGCTGATGGAGGAGTTGGAGAGTGTGCCCGAAGGCAGCGGAACGATGATGGACAACACGTTGATCGTTTACACGAGCAACAACGCCAACGCTCAGCACACCAACGGCGCGAATTGGCCGGTGGTGCTTCTGGGCAACAGCAACGGGGTCTTCAAGACCGGCCAGTTTACCCAGCTGGATGGCAAGCGCCCGATCAACGCTCTCTACGCGACTATTCTCGAGACCGTTGGCGTCAAGTGCGATCGGTTCAATATGAGCGAGCAGATGGCGGCCAAGTTCGACTCCGGCATTGGGCCGATCACAGAGCTTTTAGCTTGAGCAAGGAGAGGCGTACTTCCAGCCGCCTGAAATCAAAAAAAAATAGGCGGCTGGAAGCTCGCCTCTCCTTGAAATGAAATGAGTGAATGGATCACTCCGACCTGAGATTCTTCAATCCATGGCAAGAGGTAAGAGGGACCAACAATCACCTCCCTCACTGGCAACAGGACGGCGCGGTGTATTTTGTGACCTGGCGGCTGGCTGATTCAATTCCAAAGGAAAAACTGGAGCTGCACTACGAAGAAATCGAGGCGTGGAAGCGACACCACAAATTGATTAGGACTCAAGGAGGGGCTGCGTCCCGTTGCCCGGTTAAGCGGAAGCAAAGCTCGTGACAAGGCGGCCCTGACGATCATCAAAACTCCCGAAACAAATCCTGGCTTCGGCCCGTCGCTGCGCCGACAAAACCTCTCATTACCCATGAGCAGACTGACCTTCTCCCTCTTCCTCGCAGTAGCTCCCTTTTCCGTGCTCGGCTCATCAGCAGCTGCTGACGATTCCTACACGCCCGGCGAGCCCGTCAGCGGTGACTTCAAAACCTTCGCTTCAGGCTTTCTCGATAAAAACTGCTTCGAGTGCCACGACGACGACACGGCCAAGGGCGATCTCTCGCTGCTCGACCTCGGTCCGGTGGACGAGACCAACGCCGCGGTCTGGAAGTCGATCTGGGCGCAGGTGGCGCTCGAGGAGATGCCGCCGAAGGACAAGTCGCAGCCCGAGGTCATCGAGCGGCTCCAGTTCTCCGACTGGATCGTTAGCGAGCTGCAGCGCGTCATGGCGGACAAGGGCGGCTTCTACGCTCACCTCGATCCTAACAAGGGCAACTTCATCAGCCACGACCTGCTCTTCGGCCCCCTGCCCGAAGGCATCGTACTCGCGCCGGCATCTTCGCCAGCGCGAATCTGGCGAGTGACGCCTCAGGAGCACATCACGCGGCTCAACGAGCTGATCAACACCGAGCCGGAATTCGACCCGGAGAAGCCGGGCGTCCGCACTCATGGCGATGTCGTCCCTACCAATCACGGCGGCGAGCTGAAACTCTACTTCGGCACCGATCGAATCATAAAGTGGGAAGGCGGGACTGTGGCCTACGCAACTGCGGTCAAAAGCGTGCCCGTCGTTCTCTCGTCGGGCCGGAAACACGGCTTCGAAAACTACCCGGATTTTTACTCCGTCAATAGCGCGGAGGCGACCCAGATTCTTGGTAAGGCTGAGGACATTCTCGAATACATGGCCTACGGGCCGCTCAGTCTCGTCGGCTTTCCGGAACAGATCACGGACGATCCCAGAACCTACGAGACCACGGTCAAACCAAAGGGCGATCTCCGCGGCTTGCCAACGGCCATCGTCTACAATACGAAAGTTGTTCGCCCGATGACGCCGGTCTACGACCTGATGCAGGAGCCCGAGATCACCGACGAGCGCCTGCGTGCTGCGGTCGACTTCCTCTTCGAGGCCCTGACTTTCCGCCCACCAACTGCGGAGGAATCCGACAACTACATAAAGATCGTAAAAGACTCGATCGCGAAGGTAGGCAAAGAGAACGGCGTGATGATGGGGCTGTCTTCCATTTTCCTTGACGGCGATGCGCTGTTCCGGCCGGAGCTGGTCGAAACCGGCAAGCCTGACGAACACGGTCGAGTCATGCTTCAGGACTGGGAGCTGGGTCTGGCGGTGAACCACGCGCTGCGCTACATCCGGCCCGACGAGGAACTCCATCAGGCAATGGTCGACGGCAAGATGCGAACCCGCGAAGACGTGGAACGCGAAGTTGCCCGGATGCTTGCCGACGACAGCATTCGCAAGCCCCGGATTCTGCGCTTTTTCCGTGATTACTTCGACCACGACCTCGGTGGCTACATCTGCAAGGACGCCAAAGCACAGGCGACCACCGGGGCCCCCAGTGGGAATAGCCACTTCCGAGCGATGTTCGACGCAGCGGCGAGCACGGACCGCCTCGTCGAGCTGATCCTTGAAGAAGACAAGGACGTCCTCCAGCAGCTGCTGACCACCCAGCAGGTCGTGGCCACCCGGAACGACAACATCTACTTCGGCAGGAAACACACTCCTGAAGAGCGAAAAGCCGCTACGGAAGCGAAGAAAAAAGCCGACCAGGAACTGGCTGAGGAGTTCAACGCCGAACTGGAGAAAGTTAAGACTGAGTTGGCAGACGTGGAGGCCAAATTGAAGGAGAAGCCCGAGGACAAGGAGACGGTAAAAACTCTGGATAAAACGAAGAAAGATCTGATTGCCAAGAAGAAAAAGATCGAAAACGACAAGAAGCGGAAGCGAAGCGACATCAATGTTAACGTGACCGTGGCAGAACTGTCTGGCGAGCGAATCTACGCTCGCGTCGGCCACCGCTCCTTCGGCGCTGGCTCCATGAAGCCCGAGCGAACTCTCGCCACGGCCCCCGAGGGCCAGCGCCTCGGCATCCTGACGCATCCCAGCTGGCTGGTCTCGCATTCTGACGCCATGGACAATCATGCCATCCATCGCGGCATCTGGATTCGCACGCGACTGCTCGGCGGCGGAATTCCTGACGTTCCCATCACGGTCGATGCTCAGCTCCCAGACGAACCGGAGAACACCCTGCGGGAGAGGATGCGCGTCACCCGTGAGAAATACTGCTGGACCTGTCACGAGAAAATGGACCCGCTCGGGCTGCCCTTTGAGATGTACAACCACGCCGGCCTGTTTCGGACGACCGAGCTGGATCAGCCCGTGGACACCTCTGGCGAGATTATCGATTCTGGCGATCCTCAGCTGGACGGCCCCGTCGAGAATGCCCTCGACCTGATCCAGAAGCTTTCGGAAAGCGAACGCGTCGAGCAGGTCTTCGTTCGCCACGCCTTTCGGTTCTGGATGGGTCGCAACGAAACCCTCAACGACGCCCCCGTCCTTCAAGCCGCCCACAAAGCTTATCGCGATAGCGGCGGCAGCATGAAGGCATTGATCACCTCGCTGGTGACTTCCGACGCGTTTTTGTATCGGAAGGTGGAAGGTTAGAGATCGGGGCGGGCTGAAGAAAGAATTGAATCGCGGTTTACTCCGGGAGATCGAAAGCCTTAAAGACGACAGCGTCAGCTTTGGCCGTTCCGCCAGTCATCCAGAGTTTTCCGTCATGCTCGACAAGACCCGGATAGGAATTGCCAGCCGGTTTCCCAATTTCCGTCAGCTGCGCAGTTTCCGGATCGACCAACCACAATCCCATGTTTCGCCCTGTCGCAACCAGCCGGCCATCGCGCAGCACGAGCAACTTCGGTCCGGCGAACGTCGCCACGCCATTCCAATCGAGCTGGATTTTCTTCCACTCCCATTCCTGTAAACTCGGCTCGCGGCTGATCCCGAGCTTCGCGTCGACCACGCCGTCTTTTGTCGAAGGCTGCCGCGCCAGACAAACGGCGAAATTTTTCCCCAGGAACGCCAACGCAGCCTCAGAGCCGCCGGACTCAGGGAAAAAATCATCCTTCAACATTCGCCATGTTCGGCCGTCGCGCGTGCGGTAGAGCGCGCCGGAAGCCTGCGTTCCATGATAAGCGACGCTGTAGCCCATCCCGCGATTCCAGGTCGTGTCCCAGCGCCACGTGTTCACTCCAGTTGGGCAGGCTTGCGCCGGGCCCCACACCGCGCCGTCACGCGAGAGCCACGTAATGGACTGCCGAATCACATCAGCCTCGCCGTCGCTGGCCGAATTTCCGGCACGCTCGACGAATGCGATGCAGGAGGTCAGCATGAGAGCGCCCTCGGCCGTGATCGAGAGTCGCGGGTCCCTCACGTCACCACCATTCCACTCGAACAACGCCGCGGTTTCCCAACTCGTTCCGTCAACGCTGCGAATCAATCGGGTCCGCCCGGAATTGTCGTTCCCGTGCACAATGCCTTCGCGAAACGCGCAAAACCACTGATCTCGAAACCGGACCAGATCGGGGAATTCGATCCGGCATTCGTCGCGGTCTTCAATGCGCGAGATGTCCCAGATGATCTCCTGAGAAAAAACCGGAGGGGCGATGAGTAATGCGAAAATGAGTCGAAGCATGCGCTCCAAGGTTTAGTGAAACTCTGTCAGGTCAATTTTAACCAACGCTCTCTTCCGGAGGCTGCGGGATCAAGACGACTGCTGCGCCATTCCTCAGAAGGAGATCATCGGCCACGCTCGCCGTTGTAGATTCGATGCCCGTCGCGTTTGGCGCGGTGATAGGCTTTTACCGAGACTTCTTCGACCGCGAAACCAGCATTTCGCAGCTGCTTGGGAAATTGCGGCTCGGCGGACGCCGCCCAGAAGGAGACCCGCCCACCTGGTTTGAGAGAATTATAAATCGTCTTCAGCCCAGCACGATCGTAGAGGCGGTAATTGGCGGGTTGCACCAGCGCCGTCGGGCCATTGTCGACATCCAGCAAGATAGCATTGAAGTGCGCCTCGCCCGCTTTTACGATGCAGTCGAAGACATCACCCGTGTAGATGCGAACCCGCTTCTCATCCAGCAGCAGCCCGTTGAGATCGCCGAGAAATTCGCGGTTCCAAGTCACGACCTCCGGCAACAATTCCGCGACGGTGACGACAGCTTTGGCTCCAACCAGTTCGAGCACGCGCTTCAGGCTAAAGCCAAGTCCCAAGCCACCGATGAGCACCTTCGGCGCGGAGTTCGGCTTTTTGAATCGGCAGGCCTCGTCGGCGAGCAACAGCTCTGAAGCGGTCCTGGTCGAACTCATCAACTGATAGCCGTTCAGCTTCAGCGAGTATTCCCCGTTATGTTCGTGGAGCGAAAAACGGGATCCGTCTGGCGTCCGGGTTTCGCCGAGGTTTTTGGTGGGGATCATGAGCCGCCGAGGATCGCACGTCCACGGGCGCGGGGCAAGGAAGCCGTGAGGATCGAGGGCGACTGCAGGCTCAGCAGCTGCTGGCCAAATTTGCCGGTCGTCGAGCGAATGCGGGCACGCCCGGGCGAAATACGGACGGGCCTGCCACGAGAAGATGGACCGCTCGGGCTGCCCTTCGAAATGTACAACCGCGCCGGCCTGCATCGAACGGCCGACCGTATCCAGAAGCTTTCGGCAATCGAGCACGTCGAGCAAGTGTTCGTCCGACACGTCTTTCGCTTCTATTTCGGCGCACTCTCGTTGAGGATTTCTCCTTCGACCATATTGTCACGGAGAGTAATGTTGGTACAACTGGCGGCGATGGAAATGGCCTTGGCTCCTTCTCCGGGGGCAATTTGATTCTCCGAAATCATGACCTGACTCGAGTCTTCCAGAAAAATCGCAGCGCGTTTGCCTCCTGTAATAATATTGCCCGAGATGCGAATCAATTTACTATGCCGCTTGGGGCCTCCGGGCTGACGCCAGAGCCGGATCGCATAGTCTCCTTCATATTCAAAGAACTGGTTATCTACCACCGACGCGCGTTCCGTGCCGCGAAGGCTGATTCCCACGTGTTTACCTCCTGAAAACGTATTGCTGGAAATAACGAGAAAGCGACTGACGTAGGCTTCAATATCCGTTCCTTTGCTGTCCTCAAAAAAATTTCCCGTAATGACTGTCCGTCCGTCAAGACAGCCGCTCATATTGATAGCGGTGCCCGATCCAGTGAAACTATTAAACGCGATGACACTGTTATATCCATCAAAATCAATTCCGCCACAGCCAATCGCACAATCTTTGATGAAATTATGGGTCACTATCATTTCCCGAACACCGTAGCACCAGAAAATAGCTGATCCCCCACAGCGCTCCACGGTGTTATCTTTTATCGTCACTCGGGCAATCGTGAAGCCCACATGAATCCCCTGGACCGCGCAGTCATAGACTCGATTCCCCTCAATCGTCACCTCGCCACTTCCCTGCATAGAGATGCCATCCGACGCGGAGTTTAGAATCGTATTGTTACGGATGATGATATTTCGCTGATTCCTTTCAGGTTTTTGGGGGTCGATATGAATCGCAGCCAAGTTATAGGCCGTTGGCTCATCAGCTTGACGCTGACAATCAAAGGTCATTCCTTCAATCACCAGATTCTCCACCGCATTTTTCGTTGAATTGGTGGTCAACATCGAAAACGAAGTGGAAAACATCGGGGTCTTATCGATCCCATAAGCTTTGGCTGCGCCTTCTGATCTGTAAGCCTCAAAAGTGATCCTATTTGTTGCTGAATCAATGGCAGTGATCTTTCCCGTCAATCCAGTGAAAGCAGATCCTTCACCGTCCCACAGATAGAAATCTTGATCGACCTGGTAGGCGTTTGCATCCTGAACCGTGACTTCTGTTGCCCCGGCTTCCACGGGTTGCGTATAGGCTTGGGTGATAGCAGGAATCTTTTTGAGAATGGCCCCAGGTGCACCGGTCACGACCAAGTTGGAATGCATATAGATTCCGCGGCTGATGAGGTATTCCCCGGGCGGGAAAAAGACAATCCCATTTTGCTCGGCTGCATCCGCCAAGGCGGATTCGATGGCCGCCGTATCATCGGTGACACCATCGCCCTTGGCGCCCACATCTTTAACGGATACGGCAAAGGCCTGCTGCCCCACCGGCGCCGCCTGAACAACAAGAGTTCCCATCGTCGCTAAAATGGCGAAAAGGGTTATAGGTAATGAGGAAATGCTACGTTTCATGGATATTTCGGGTCGTTAGCTTCTGAACTGAAAACACGCTGTGATTCTTCCGTATTTATTGATCTAACAGTTTCACAATGAATCGCCGCGCAACGCCTTGCGTAGGGGACAGTCGTCCATATCCACCCCGGTTGGCACGCGATACTTGCCCAGCAGCTGCTGAGAGCGCTTCGCAAGCATTCGCCGAACTTCCCGGCGCTTGCCCTTCTCGCGTGGGATCTTCATTTCGTCGTAGGCGGTCGTCTGATGCCGCATCCAAGCGACCGTCGCAGCTTCCGCCCGCTGCTCGATTGGAATGCGCTGCGTCCGCGCAACGGTCCCGCTTCCAACTGGAACAGCGAGATCCGCAATCGCTTTGGCCAGCTGATTCCCCAACAAGTGATGCGCCGAGTCAAAGTTCAGAAACGCCAACACTTCGACCTTGAAATCATTGGCGTAGACCTCTTGAGCCTGAGCCCGTTTCGCCCGGCCAGCTTCCAGCTTCTTCTCATAAGCCGGATCCTGACGCTCGATCTCCAACTCCCTGCGCAGAGCCTCGATCCGTTCGGTGGGCGCCCAGATTCCCTGGGAAAACTTCTTCCGTCCCTTCTTCTCGACGGACGTCCACGATGGCCCGTCCTTTTTGATTCTTCGACTTAAGGCCGCGTCTCCAGGCTTCAACAAACTCCAGCTTTCGGGTACAGTGAGGGTCTTTCCGTCTGCGGTCAGGACGTGACGGGGTTTTGGTGAGGGCTGAACTTCCCGGGTTTCAGTGGGCATCTCGCAATTGCCGTTTTCTGCCCCACTCTGCAAGCCATCGTTGCTCAACTTCATGAGTTCGCTGGAAGAGAGAGGCGGGCTCAGTTTTCGCTGGGCTGACCGTCGCCGTGCTCGCGAATGAATTCGGCCGGATCTTGGTGATCGTCGGAGTAGGAAACCGTGCGCAATTTTGGCAACTCCAGCAAGAATTCCAAATTGCCGGCGTTTTTCGAGACGACCACCTCTTCCAGCTCTTTGCATTGCGCCAGTGGGCTTAGGTCGACGAGGTTCGGGCAGGCCGTCAATTCCACGCGCTTCAGCGCCGGTCCCGCGATCGGGCTGATGTCCGTGAACGCGCCTGACGCTTCGAAGTGCTCCAACTCCAATCCGCGAAGCGGGCTGAGATCGGCGACAGCCGGAATGGTCAGCGTCGCCTGCTTCAACGGCATCCCCTCTAACCCAGCCAGGCTAGTTAGCTGGTCTCCAACAATGAGCGTCAGAGTCTCAATCGGTAGTCCGCGCAAGGCTTCGAGGCTCTCCAGTTTCCTGACAGCGAAGTCGGCCCGTTGCAGCGCGGTGAACGATTTCAAAGGGTCCAAGTTCGTGAGTCGTTGGTCGTGGAAATTCAGATCCACCGCGTTCACCTCTAAGAGCGGGCTGTAATCGTTGACCGGCAAATTTTGAAGCTTGAGAACCTCGAAATTCTTCCCTCGCAACGCCGAGAGGTCTTCGATCGGGCAGTTGTTGATGAGCAACTGCCTCAGCGGAGCGTCGCGAACCATGTCCAAGTCGCGGACCTCCTGGTTCTCCAGCGTGAGCACTTCCAACGGCATTCCCTCCAGCGGACTGAAATCGCTGATCGCCCCGGTTCGCTGAAGACTCAGCGACTTGATCGGCAACCCCCGCAGCGGGGCGAGGCTGTTTAACTCCGGGCAGTCAGCGGCGTGTAGTTCTTCCAGCGGCGCCCCCTGGAGCGGGCCGAGATCGGCGACCTTCGTTCCGCTGATCGTCAGTTTTTTGAGCGGCCTGCCTCGAAGCGGCTCCAAATCGGTAACCTGGGTACGGCTAATGTTGAGCTCCTCGATCGGCATGTCGCGCAGGCTGGTGAGTCCCACGACTTGAGTGCCGTCCAAAATAAGCCGCCTGATCGGCATTTCCTCCAGCGGCGTCAGATCGCTGACCGGATGCGTGAACAGTTCGAGATTGGACATCGGCAACCCCGCCAGGGGGCCGATGTTCACTAGTTCTTTCCGCCCGGAGTGATGGAAATCGAGTGACACACCGCCTTCGTACTGAAAGTGAATCCAGCTAGTCGTCAATTTGCCGTCTGAGTAAAAAGCCATTTCCAGGCCGGGATTGGCGGCTTCGAGAGCGCCGAGCGCCGCAATCACACGCAGTTGCATCGCCTTAGTTTCATCGCCGGTCCGGCTGTAAATTCGACTCGCGAGGACGGAGTCGAAGGGCTCGATTTCAGCGGCGAGATTGATGATTGATTCCGGCAAAACGCCGTTCTCCGCGGTCTCCGTTTTCCACCGTGCGGCGATTTCGCGGTATTTCCAGGCGCGGCCTTGCTCCGCTGCATCCTTGGAAACTGAAGCAGCCTGATCGAGAGCCTTGATCGCTTCCTGGAACTCAAATTCGGCCAATTTGATCCGCGCAAGCTCAAACCACGCGTCCGGCAGCTGCTGGTCGAGCCCGGTCGCGGTTTCGATCGATTCCAGCGCCGCCGCGTCGTCGGAATTCGCAAAAGCGGCTCGGGCTTCGTCGACGAATTTCGGCGCTGCTTTTCGGCTGACCGCCCGGATTTGCCGCTCGCTGCTGATCGTCTTCCCAACAAACCCGACGCCGAGCAGAGCGATCAGGAAAACGCTGATTGTGGCGAATTTGTTGCGCTTCACGAAGAGAGCCAAAAGTTTCATCGCGCCGGCTTCCTCGGCTGAGGTTGCGAAGCCACCCTGAAACTTCTCGATATCGCCCAACAGCCCGGACACCGACTGATAACGATTGTCCTGCTTCACCGCCATCGCCTTCATCGTGATCGCGGCGAGCGCCTCGGGTATGCGTTCGTTAGGGCAGTGGTAAAGTCGACGTTGCTCTGGCAAACCACGAACCTCGGTCACGCGCTTGGGCTGTTTTTTCGTGTTGTAACTCGTGGGCGTCTGCACCTCGCCGCTGGACACTTTCTTGAGCACTTCATCGATCGTTTTGCCGTCGACCGGCGGGTGCAACGTTAGGATGTTGTAGAGAATCGCGCCTAACGCGTAAACATCGGTGCGCCGATCCATCAAGCGGGTTTCGCCAATCGCCTGTTCCGGCGCCATGAACTGCGGGGTGCCGAAAATCGTGCCCGAAATCGTCGCCAAAGCTCCCGTGATGTCTTGCTAACGAACCGAGTTAATCGCCTCCGGACTCACGTAGGGATCGTCAGCGCTGTGACCGAGCACCTTGGCCAGGCCCCAATCCATCACCAACACCTCGCCAAACTCGCCCACCATGATGTTCTCCGGTTTGAGATCCCGGTGGATCACCTCTTTTGAATGCGCGAACGCCATCGCCTCACACACTTTCTGGAAGACGTTCAGGAGCCGGTTGAGCGAGTATTCTTTGAGGATCTTCTCATCCCGCTGGGCGATTTTCGACAAAATTTCGTGCAGTGTCAGGCCCTTCACGAATTTCATCGCGTAGTAGACGTTTCCCGCGCCGTCGACGCCGAGATCGTGAACCGGAACCACGCCCGGATGTTCGAGCTGACCGGTAACCTGGGCTTCCTCAATGAAACGCAGGACTTCCACGTTGGTGGCCGCGTTAGGATCGAGCAGCACCTTGATCGCGACATCTCGCCGCACGTTCAAATCGCTCGCCCTGATGATCGCGCCCATACCGCCACGAGCCACGACGTCGCCGTATTCGTATTTCCGATTCTGGTCGCCGGTCAGCACCTCGGTCCCGAGTTTGACGCCGCCCTCGATTTTCCGCTCCGTCATGAACTGAGCGATCGTCTTTTGGGGGCCAGCAGCTGCTGATCCGACCCCGACAAGTGTCTCCAGGATCGCCGTGTCGATTTCCGCGGGCTGCACGGCCGCCTCGCCCACCGGAATCG
Source organism: Verrucomicrobiales bacterium (assembly GCA_047620505.1). Classification (GTDB taxonomy): domain Bacteria; phylum Verrucomicrobiota; class Verrucomicrobiia; order Verrucomicrobiales; family DEV007; genus JBLHKS01. The sequence goes on from JBLHKS010000013.1 coordinate 25,797, forward strand.
AGACATCCTCGCTGCAAGCCGGACAAGCGGTGTTCTGGCCGGCATAGATCGTCGCGACTTCGAGCTTCTGGCCGCAGGAGTTGCAATGGAATTTCATGATTGAGAAATATTGTGACTACGCAAACTTGGCTCCCGTTCATCATCCGCCGACCGATCGATTTCCTTTCGGCTAGCGGCTTGAAATCAGGTCACGGTTTTCCCTAGCGTAAGCTCATCGAAAACCACCCACTTTCAGTCGCAAATTTCAGTGTTATCATCCAACCTGAGGTCCTGCCGGGGCACCACTCACTGTCGAATTCCACAATGAACTTCCATTTAATAAGTTACCTTTTCTCAGCCTTCCTATTGATTGGCAGCAGCACTCTGACCGCCGCCGATTGGCCCATGTGGCGCTATGATGCCGAGCACCGCGCTGCCTCGCCGGAGCAGCTGCCCGATCAGCTTGAGCTTCAGTGGACCCTGAAGTTCTCTCAACGAGAACAAGTCTGGGATGATCCGCTGAATCACGATCTGATGCCCTACGATCGCATTTTTGAGCCGATCGTTCTCGGTGATCGGATATTTTTCACTTTCAACGACTCTGACAAAGTCGCGGCTTACGACACTTCAAACGGGAGCGAATCGTGGAGTTTCTACAGCGACGGCCCGGTTCGTCTGCCACCGGTCGGATACAAAGGGAATATTTACGTTACGAGTGACGACGGATTTCTCTATTGTCTCGCCGCCGACACGGGCAAACTTCGCTGGAAGTTTCGCGGAGGCCCTTCCCCTCTCAAGGTCCTCGGCAACAAACGTGTTATTTCTGCGTGGCCCGCCCGTGGTGGCCCTGTGATTCGCGACGGACACGTTTACTTCGCCACTAGCATCTGGCCCTTCATGGGCACCTTTATTTACTCTTTGAACGCCGACACTGGCGCAGTCGAATGGGTCAACGACAGCACTGGCTCCCAATATATCAAACAACCACATAGCGCGCCGTCCTTCGCCGGTGTGGCTCCACAGGGAGCGCTTGTCGCCACTGACAAGTATTTGCTCGTCCCGGGTGGACGCTCAGTTCCCGCTGCTTTTGATCGGAGCTCAGGAAAATTCGTCCACTTCGAAATCAACGACGGCGGTAAAGGTAATGGCGGTTCTTTTGTGATTGCTAACGGCGAGGAATTTTTCGTTCACACCCGCTATCGAGGCGTCCGCAATTACAATCTCTCCAGTGGTAAGAAAGGATCTTTCACCTGCAATGAACCGGTTCTGACTTCACCCTACCTCTACACTGCCACCGATGAAAAAGGGAAAAAGGAAGTTCACGTGGTCGATGCTAAAGAGAAGAAGCGAGTCTGGACGATCGCAGCTGATGGTACCGGTGATCTGATCAAAGCTGGCGATCAACTTTACGCCGCCGGCGGGAATTCCCTGACGGCAATCGACCTTTCAGACGAGGGAGGGAAGGGGGTTCCTGCCTGGACTATTAAGGTCGACGGCGACATTCAGCGAATTATCGCTGCCAACGGGAAACTCTTTGCCGTCACTCTCGATGGTCGAATCATGGCATTCGGCTCCGGTTTGCGTTCCGATCGACTCATCGAGCCACCAACTGTGGAACCTGTTGTTGTCGCCGCCGATACCGCCTCGCGTGCAGCCAAGTTCCTGGAGCAGGCCAAGGCCCGCGATGGCTATTGTCTTTGGTTTGGCCTCGATGACATCGACCTCCTTGAATCAGTGCTCACCGAATCTGAATTGCAGATCGTAGCAGTCGACCCAGACCACGAGAAGGTCGAACAGCTGCGCCGCCATTTCGATGCGGCCGGCCTTTACGGCAAGCGTATCACCATCCATCAAGGTTCACCGGCAACTTTCAAGTTTCCTCCCTACATCGCCAATCTCGTCCATGTTGATTCGGCTCTCTCCAGCCACCTGAGCGCGGCCACGCTGGAATCTCTATATAGTTCAGTGCGGCCGTATGGCGGAAGCCTTTCGCTTGATCCCGGCGTCCGCGAATTGGTTGCTGCCGCAGATTTAAAACGTGCCGAGATCGCCGAAAATCAATCGAGTCTGGTCGTTTTTCGCACGGGAGCGCTCCCTGATTCCGCCGATTGGACCCATCAATATGGCGACATCGCCAACTCGGTGAAATCCGACGACAGCCGCCTCAAGCTCCCGCTTGGCGTTCTTTGGTTTGGTGGAAATTCCAACACGGACGTTCTCCCCCGCCATGGTCACGGACCGCCCGAACAGGTCATCGGCGGACGCATGTTCATCGAGGGAATCAATAGCATTAGTGCTCGAGACGTCTACACCGGTCGTGTCCTCTGGATTCGCCAGTTTGACGATCTCGGCACCTTCGGGATCTACTACAACGAAACCTACAAGGACACCCCTCTCGATCCGGCCTACAACCAGAAACACATCCCCGGTGCCAACGGCCGCGGAACCAACTATGTAGCCACTGAGGATGCTATCTATGTGGCGATCGACGACAGCTGCCACATCTTGGATTCGCAAACTGGCAAAACCAAAAACATTATCCGTTTGTCGAAGAAATGGGGCTTCATCGGCATCTACGAAGACATTCTGATCGGCGGCAACGGCTTCGCCAACTTCAGTCAAAAATATGCTCCTAACGGTAAACCTGTTGAGCTTTCCATCGAAGACTACTCTGCCAGTGACGGCTTGGTCGGCTTTGATCGGCACACCGGCGAACGACTTTGGGAAGTCTCGGCAAATCACAGTTTTCTGCACAACGGCATCATCGCGGGCGATGGTCGTATTTATTGCCTCGATAAACTTCCAAAGAGCGCCGAGGACAAACTGAAACGCCGCGGGGATGACATCCCTGAGGACTACCGAATTTTAACCATTGACAGTCGGACTGGGGAACAACTGTGGGAGCACAAAGATGATATATTTGGAACTTGGTTAAGCTACTCGACGAAACACGACATCGTCCTCCATGCTGGTGCCAGCGCCAGTGACCGGCTGAAGGACGAAGCCAACCAGGGAATGATCACTTATCGCGGCAAAAGCGGCGAAATCGTCTGGCAACGCAACGATCTGCGCTATTCAGGCCCATGTATCCTTCACAACGAACTGATCATTGCCAATGCAGATCAACACTCTAATCGCAAAGGCATCGGTGCCACCAGCACGGTGTTTAGTTTGCTCGATGGTTCGGATCAAACGATCGTCAATCCGATTACCGGAGCCACGGAACCCTGGCGGATCGTCCGCGGAAAAGGCTGCAATTCAATCATTGCCTGTGAGAACTTTTTGACCTTCCGCGACGGCGCCGCGAGCTACTACGATCTTGAAAATCGCAATGGCATTGGCAGCTTCGGCGGATTCAAGTCCGGCTGCACTGCTAATCTCATTGTAGCCAATGGAGTCCTCAACGCTCCCGACTACACCCGCACCTGTAGCTGTTCGTATCAGAACCAGACCTCGCTCGCCCTTGTTCACATGCCGGATGTTGAGCTCTGGACATCTAGCCTCCTCGGTGGTTCCGACGAAGGCACTGATTCCATCCAACGTATCGGTATTAACTTCGGCGCACCCGGCGACCGCCAATCCGCCGATGGCACCATGTGGCTGGATTACCCGTCCGTCGGCGGACGTTCTCCGATCGTCGATGTGGAGCTCACCGGTAAAGATCTGGACTATTTTCGTCAACATACCTCGGCGCTCACCGGCTCTCATCTTCCGTGGGTGATGGCGTCCGGAGTTCGCAACGTTGAAACCATTAGCATTCGCCCGGAAACCAAGATCGACTCAGCCCCTGGATCATCGCCGCCCGGCACCATCGCCGCCGACCAAAATTCCGACACCGGCGAGGAATCTGAGAACGGCAGCGTGACCATCACCAGCAGCGATCTGGAAATGACTAGAGACAATTCTCCGCAAATCATTGGCGTTCGTTTTCGCGGCCTGAAGCTGAAGCGCGGACAGAAGATTCCGCCGACCTCCATCCAATTCACCGTCGATGAGACTGGTTCGAAACCGACTCAGCTGTCGATCCGCGCCGAAGCGACCGACAATGCGAAGGAAATCGCCCCGCAGGACGGAAACATTTCCAGCCGTGATCAAACCAAAGCCTCCGTTTCATGGTCTCCCAAGGCGTGGATAAAAGAAGGTGAATCCGGCCCCGGGCAAGCCACACCTGATTTGGCGCCGCTCATCGCCGAAGTCATCGCCCGTCCCGGCTGGAAGCCCGGCAACGCCATCGCCTTCATCATCACCGGTAAGGGGAAACGCGTTGCCCAATCCCGAGCGAAGGGTGCCCCGAAGCTTACTATGCAGATTGACACCGAAATTGAGAAGGTTGCGCAGGTGAAACCTGCTCCGGAAAAGAGTTATTCGGTCCTCCTGTATTTCGCGGAGCCCGATTCGCTGAAACCCGGTGAGCGCGTTTTCGACGTAGAGCTTCAGGATAAAACCGTTTTAAAGAACGTTGATCTAGCAAAGACAGCCGGGAAAAATCAAGGCTTGGTCAAACGATTCGAAGGTGTCCGAATCGGCGATGTTCTGAAAATTACCCTGCAGAAATCTCCATCAGCAACCCAACAACCCATCCTCTCCGGTGTGGAGCTGATCGCCGAATAAAATTCGCCGGAATTCACTCGGCGCTGAGGATGCTGAAGTCCGCAAAGGCGAGGTAGAGCGCGAGGACGAAGACGACGATCCCGATTCCGACTGGCTTGGCCCATTTCCACGGAGTGAGGTCGACATCGCCGCTGTGTTCTTGAACCCATGGCTCGGAGCGCGGCGCGACCAGGCTCATCACGATCTGGAAAACCATGAGCGCACCGAATACGATGCCCATGAAGTGAAATTTGTGGACTGCGCCCGCCCATTCTGAAAAGGGAGGAACCCAGTAGCCGAGCGACAGCAGAACGCAGCCGGCGAGCAGCGAAATGTTAGCAGCTGCTGCGTTGGCGTGTTTGAAGAGGAACCCGGCGAGGACGACGGAAAAGATCGGGATGAAATACAGGGCGTTCATGTCCTGGAGGTAGCCGAAAATACTCTCCTGCCCATCGAGAAGCGGCGCGGTCGACATGGCGAGCACGGCTGCGATCGCACCAACGATTTTGCCGTTGATGATGACTTTTCGATCGTCCGTCGCGCCCTTCTTCACGAAATGCTGGTAGACGCCGAGGGAGAACAGCGTCGCGGTCGAGTTCAGCGCGGAGTTGAACGAACTCAGCACGGCACCGACCACGGCTGCGGCGAAAAATCCGGCGAGCAGAGCTCCGAAGAATCCGCCGGGCATCACTTTGCGAACGAGTTGTCCGTAGGCCTGGTTGCTGTTCCGGGCGAAGGCGTATTCCTCAGCTTTGGTGTCGGGCACGAAGATGAAGGAGGTCCCGCCGTTCTCGTCTTTCTGTTCAAGAATCGCGACGTCAGGTCCGAGTATTTTCTCAACCTGGATCGTGCGTTTTTCATCGGTGATCGTCTGCCCGACTTTGCCTTGGGCCTGGTCAACTGCTCCGGTTCCGAGCAGCTTGGCGGCGTCTTTTCCGTGCAGAATCACCGTTTTGGATTTGCCGTCTTCGGTCGCGGTTCCGATGAAAGCGATGTCCTCAGTCGTTATGTCCTTGATTGGCAGCTGCTGGGCGGATTCGCCTTCGCCAGATGTCATGTGGCCAAGAACGGAGAACGCCACGATGCCCGGGATGACGAGGATGAGCGGGGCGAGCACCTTGAAAACACCGGCGACGAGAACGCCCTTCTGGCCTTCCTTCAGACTGCTGGCACCGAACGTTCGCTGAATGATCTGCTGATTGGTCGTCCAGTAAAACAAGTTGAGGAGCAGGACGCCGGTGAAGAGAGTCGAAAACGGAACCGATGAATCGGAGCCGCCGACGGAGTTAAATTTCTCGGGGTGTTCCTGCTTGAGTTTGATCACGCCTTCGATCGCGCCGCCGTCATGGCCGTAGCTCAGCGCGAAAACGGTGATCAGGATCCCGCCGAGCAACAGGCCGAATCCGTTGATCGTGTCCGAGACGGCGACCGTACGCAGCCCGCCGAAAATCGCGTAGATCGAGCCGATGATGCCGATGAACCAAATCGAGATCCAGAGCAGCGTCGTGTGGCTTTCGATGCCGGTCAGGGTCTTGAGGTCGAGGATTTGCGTCAGGCCGGTCGCTCCTGTGTAAAGGATCATCGGTAGGAGGATGACGGCGTAGGCCAGGATGAAAATGAAGCTCGTGATTGCTCGAGTGAGCGGGTTGAAACGTTTTTCGAAGAACTCCGGAATCGTTGTGATCCCGCTGCGCAGGTACTTCGGCAGAAAGTAGAGCGCCATGATCACAAGCGAGGCACCCGCGATGACTTCCCAGCACATCACGGCAATTCCATCGCTGAACGCGGCCCCGTTCAGCCCCACCAGCTGCTCAGTCGAAAGATTCGTCAAAAGCAGCGATCCGGCGATGAAGCCGCCTGTCAAAGTGCGGCCGGCGAGGAAATAACCGGTCGAGGTGCCGTGGTCATCTTTGCGAGTCAGAAACCAGGTGATGACGCCGACAAGCGCCGTGAAAAACAGAAACGTGACAATCGTGGCTATGGTCATGGGCGGCAATTCTGAACGAGGTTTTCGGGATTGTGAAGCGAATTTAAAAAGGCGAATTCGGCAATTCTGCAAAAAATCTAAATTATGATAATCATAATTGTTGATTTTATTTCTAGATCTGGCTACTCTCTCGCATTCCGAGAGATCGCCTTTCTCAAGAATTTGATCGGGCTTTCTACTCGGAAACCCTACAAAGCCATAAAAATCCTGTTAACGTCCGCTGCGAAAGATGTTATGATCGCGGGTCTTAGAAGTCGGAATTGTTTGTCACTCAGATAGTTATCCCCCCAATCCCTCCCGCCGGCTGATGCCTCCCGATTCTTTCCAGGATCGTTGAATCTGGCGGGTCCGTTCCCCCCTAATGAAAAAAGTCGCCTCCTACTCGGTTTCACGCTCCGCGGATGGCTCGGAAGTCATTCTGAATGAGGGCGAGGACTCGAAAACCTTCCTCGCTTTTTCTGAAGAATTCTCCCGGTTCGTTGCGCTGAAACTTTACAGCTCTGACCATTTTCCAGACGCGAAGTCGCGTAAAATGGTCCAGGAATCAGCCGAGCAGCTCCGCTCGCGTTTTAGTTCGGGAATCGCCTTCCCACTCGAAGTGGGCGAAGAGGATAACCGCGTTTATCAAGCGAACGAAATTCTGCCTGGCCATTCGCTCAAAGACCTCGTCGAAAAACAGGGCCCGCTTGCGGCTTCAACCGCTTTTGAGCTGGCTAAAACGCTGCTTTCGACCGCTCGCAATGTTCTCGATTCTTACGAGCTTCAACCGGACCTTTCGCCGGAACAAATTTTCGTCTGGGGCACGGGCGGCAGCCATTGGAATCTCGGTTTCGCCGACTACGATCTCCGCCCGAAAGAGGGTGCCGCCGACGAACCTGGCGAGCTTCAATTGGTTCAGGATTTGAGCCTGCTTTTCTATTTTCTCGGTTCAGGCGATCTCCAGGCCTGGTTTTATCCAATGTTGAACGCGAAGTTCACGGAGGAACAGAATCCAAAAATCGCTCCCGAGCTGCTCTATCTTTATCAGCGGCTTTTTGATGCGGACGCGAGCAAGCGGCCGTTTTCGCTGACCGACTTGACGCGTTTGCTGGAGTTCAGCGCGGAGAAAGTTTCCGGCAAACCGGAGCTGGGCGAGCTCGCTGTCGAGCGGAGTTTCCTCACCTGGATGCCGCGCAACGGCAGCTTTCCAGAGCCGTTCGCGCCGAAGGAGCAGTCGACCGAATTTGCTCAGCCGTGCACATTCGAGGCGATCGACAAAGTGAAGGACACGACCTCGCTGGTCCACATTTTGCCGCCGGATTCGATGACGCTAAGCAAGTTCATCGATGACTATCGCCAGAGCATGCAGTTGGCTCAGGGCAAGGAGTCCAAGGCCTTCACGCAGGTCGAAAGCGTGACCTGCGATCCGAAATGCCGGGTCGTCGCCGAAAAGCAGGTCGCGGCGATTTCGGTCTCGACGCTGCTGGAGCGGAAGTCCGATTTTAAGCGCGAGGAGTCGCTCCTGCTCTTGCACAAGATCGATCGTTGCCTTCAGGACGTTCAGGACGAGGGCTTCACGGCTCCATCGCTTCAGCTAAACGATATTTATATCAAACCACAGGGCGCGAAATCGCGGCGCGGCGTCCTGGCGCAGAAGAAATTCGGTTGGCTCAGCGAAGCGGAAAAATACCAGATTTTCCTGCGGCCGTTCCATTCGAATCTCTTTTACGGCGAGACGCCGAATTTTTCTGCCTTGAATGGTCAGACTGGAAAATTCGGCCGGACGCCGGCGATCACGAATCTTTTCCGACCTGAATACTCGTTCGTTACGCTGTCTTACACCTTGATGTCGGCGGCGATGGAATCCGAGGCGAAGCCGATGCCGAACGCGATGGCTGAGGCGTTTCGAAAGGCGTTTGCGACGAAGCAGAACGACAACGCGAAGGAGCGGGAGCGCCTGCTCGACAAGTTGCGTCGCACGATGGAAGGCAAGGCTCTCGAGCTTGATCCGGAACCGGTAAAATCGAAGGCTGCGCCGGCTTCGGTCGCGGTCCCGAAAATTGCCTCGGACCCAGCAGCTGCTGGGGGTAAAAAGACCGCTCTCGCTTCGGTTCCCGCAAAATCAAAATCAAAATCTAAGCCGGCTCCGGCGAGACCTGCCAAGGCCAAACCGGACATGGTTTCGCTAACGCCCAAGCGAACCGTCATTTCGCGACCGCCAAAGCCGCGAAAGCAGATGAGCAAGGGCCTCGTCACTTTCGCTGGAGCAGCCGCGTTGGTCGGCCTGGGTGCAGCTGCATTCTTTTTGATGCCGAGGGAAAAAACCGGCACGGAAACTCCGAAGGTTACGGTTAACGAGACGAGTCCGAGACCAGACGGTCCGGAAGAGATCGTGATGGTCGGAATTGAGCCAGCTCCGAAACCAGGCCCGCTCACCGCTGAAGTTCCGATTCCCACTCCGGCTCCGATTCCCGATCCAGGCCCGGTGGTCGTCGCCGTCCTTCCGCCAACTCCGGATCCCACGCCGCCCGTCACTCCGCCGACCCCGGATCCCACGCCGCCCGTCCTTCCGCCGACCCCGGATCCAACGCCACCCGTCACCCCGCCGACTCCAGATCCCACGCCTCCTGTGGTTGCGGTTGTGATTCCGCCCGATGATCCGCCAACTCCAGATCCAGGACCAAACCCGGCTGTTGTCGTCAGTCCGAGCGGAATCGGCGATCCGACTCCAGATCCCGTCGTTGCCGTTGTTGAAACGCCTGAAGCTGTGCCGCCTACCACGCCTCCAGCGCCCGTTCCAGGAGCCGAAGTCGATCTCAACCCGACGCCTCCAGGTCCCAGCATGCCCGCTACGCTAAATCCAGTTGGACCCGGGCCTGCAGTGAATCCGGGCACAGTCGCCGCGGTGAATCCGGGCACCGTCGGACCGACCACCCCAACTCCGCCGCCTGCAGCTGTTCCTGTAGCCCCCGCCGGGCCGACTCCCGAGGAAATCCGGGCTGAAGCCGCGAAGAAAGAGGCGGAAATGCGGGCTGAAATCGCAAAGAAAAAGGAGGAAATGCAGAAAACGATCGGTGGGATTCGAACTCATCGTGAAGCTGGCGAAATCGGAAAAGCTTCCCAGCAGCTGCTGGACGCGATGGAATCCTACACCGATGAGCCGGGCGTTTCCGCTGAGCTCGACGCGATGATCCTCGCGATCCGCGAACGCGATGAGGAGATTGCCGGAGCGGCTCGTGACCAGGTCGACGAACTCGTTCAGATCGCCGCGCTCGAAAAACATCGCGGTGCCGTGAGCCTGCTCGCCAGCCGGGCCGATCGAAATGACAGCCCAACTTCGGTTGCCTGGAATCAGCGCGCTGCTGAGCTTGGCGATCCAGACGCGATGGCGCGACTCGGGATTTATTATTCGATCGGCAAACACGTTGAACCCGACGGATCAGAAGCCTTCAAGTGGTTCGACGAAGCTGCGGGCCAGGGACAGGTCGAGGCGCTTTATTACCTCGGCGAATGCTATTATTTCGGCAAAGGCGTCGAGGCCGATCCGCAGAAAGCGGCCAATCTTCTTCGGCGAGCCCATGAAAGTGGGGAAGGCCGCGCGACGGGCATGCTCGCCAATCTTTATTCGATGGGCCACGGAGTTGATCAGAATGCGGAGACCGCGCTCGGCCTCTACGAAGAAGCGATTTCGCGCGGAGAAATCGGCGCTTACGGAAATCTCGGCGTTCTCTACATGCAGGGTCGCGGGGTCGAAAGGAATCCGACTAAGGCGTTCAGCCTCTTTAAGAAGGGCGCTGAAGGTGGCGAGATCAACGCGATGACATTTTTCGCGCTCTGCTACCAGGAAGGGCTTGGCGCTGAGAAAAACATGAAAACGGCCGCGAGTTGGTACGTAAAAGCCGCCCGAGCCGGCCACCCCAAAGCGATCGCGTGGTGCGAGGCCAATATTGTCGATTTTGACCTGGAAGCCGAAGACGCAGACGAAGCGGATGAGGCTGAAGAGACCGAGTCCGTCAAGGGCGATGCGGATCCGGAATGAGAAAAACTCGAATGATTCGTTTTAGTGCGTTGCATTTCCGCGATTTTTTCGCAAATATCACAACTCCCCTTTCCCTTTAAACTGGAAACCCTCAAAGAAATACATTTTTCATGAAAACTGGAATTATCACACGAATGTTGGCCCTGCTGCTTTGCGGCCTTCTCCTCAGCAGCTGCTCGTACTGGAATCGCATGGGAATGAGCTCGAAGGTCGCGATTCTTTCCGTAGCCAGCGCCGGCGGCATGGTTGGCGGGCCGGCTAGTCTCGGCGGAGTCGCGAGTGGGCTGATCGCGGGCGGAGTCGCCTCAGCGCAGATCGTTTCGACCAACAAAGCGACCACCGCGCAGAAAACCACCGCGTTGCGCGTCGCTCGGATGGCCGATAGCCGGATGGATCCGAGCACCCGTAAAAAACTTCTCGCCAGCGACAAAGCCTACATTGCTGTCCGGACCAGCCGCAATTCCAGCAGCAACGCTGGCCGCGCTTCGGTCATGGTTTACGACATGAAAAAGGACACGCTGGTCACGGACGTTCTTGAGGTGAAAACCGAGCCGAAGGAAGGCGATTTCGTGAAATTCGATAATTTCTTCACGCAGTACGTCGGCGATGGCGTCGCTCCTGCCCCGGCTCCGGTCCAGGACAAAGATGAGGACGACGGCGATGCCGAAACGGTCCCCGGCAACGAATAGTTGATCGAAATTTTGCGGACTGCGCGATCGCCAGAGCGGCGTCGCGCGGATCCAGCGCCCTGAAATAGCGGGCGCGCTCGGTCTCTGCCGGAATCAGGCAGTCGGATCGAGTTTTCAGATGAAAGCGTCGAAACGGCGGGTTACGGATCGGTTCCGCCCGCTTGCTTTCACTCCTCGACATCACCCTGACTGAGCTCATGCTCGCGCTGACCGGCGCGTTCATCATGGGCTTCGCCAAAACCGGATTGCCGGGCCTCGCGTTGATCAACGTGATCATCATGGCGCAGCTCTTCGGGGCCAAAGAATCGATCGGGATCGTTTTGCCTTTGCTGGTTTTTTGCGATTTCGTGATTTACCCGATTTACCACAAATACGCCTCGTGGAAGAAAGTCTGGCCGCTCCTGCCGCCCACAATAATCGGCGTGATTCTGGGATCGTGGATTCTTGAGTCGGTTCCGGATGAAACGATGAAAAGCATCATCGGCTGGACGATTGCCGGGATGGTTGTGCTTCAAGTCATCCAGGCGCGCAGCCAGCAGCTGCTGGCGAAATTGCCGAACTCGATGGGCTTTTTGATCGGGGCCGGTCTGACCATTGGCGTCTCAACAACCATGGCCAACGCAGCTGGGCCAGCCTTCTCGATCTGGGCGCTGATTCGGCGGCTTTCCAAAGAGGATTTTCTGGGAATCGGCGCTCGCTACTTCCTTTTCGTGAATCTGTTGAAGCTGCCATTTTTCAAACACGCCGAAGTCGTCAGCCAACGCACGCTGCTGATCGACCTCGCGCTTTTGCCGGCCGTGATTCTCGGCATCCTCATCGGACGCCAGGTGATCAAGCGGCTTCCACAGAAATCCTTCGAGTGGGTTCTTTTCGCGCTTTGTCTGGCAGGCGCGCTCTGGCTGATCCTGGGCTGAAGCGGCGGCTCAATCGATAACGGTTTCGCCTCGACTCCGCCGGAGCAGCTGCTCTTCGATCCACGGGTAAGTTCGCTCCAATCCGCTTTTCAAATCGATCGCCGGCTCCCAACCGAGAGTCTCCTTGATCAGCGTGTTGTCGCTGTTTCGACCACGGACGCCCTGAGGAGCATCGAGGTTGTACTTTCGGTCGACTTTGACACCCACGATTCCTTCGATGATGTCCAACAGCTGGTTGATCGTGACCAGTTCGCTGCGACCGAGGTTGATCGGCTCCGCGAAGTCGCTAGCCATCAATTTTTCGAGCCCGGTCAGGCAATCGTCGATGTACATGAACGATCGAGACTGCTCGCCGTCGCCCCAGATCTCAAGTTCAAGGTTCCCCGTTTGCTTCGCGAGGGCGATTTTCCGGCACAACGCCGCTGGAGCCTTCTCGCGGCCACCGTCCCACGTGCCATTCGGCCCGTAGACGTTGTGAAAGCGGACGATCCTTACTTGCAGCCCGAAATCTTCGTAGAAATGCGTGCAGAGTCGCTCGCTGAAAAGTTTCTCCCAGCCGTAACCGTTTTCCGGCATCGCCGGGTAGGCGTCGGGCTCTTTCAAGCTGACATTCGCGGCTACGGTCTGGTGTTCCTCGGCATAAACGCAGGCACTTGATGAATAGAGAAACTTCTTCGCGCCGACCTCTTTCGCCGCCATCAAAAGGTGCGTGTTGATCAAAACACTAAGCATGCAGAGCGCTCGATTGTTCGCGATGAAGCCCATCCCGCCCATGTTGCAGGCGAGATTGTAAATCGTATCGCAGCCTTTCGCCGCTTCTAAACAGGCCGTCTTCTCTTCCAGATTCGAGCAGATATTCGTCGCTTGGTCGAATTTCTGATACCACTGATCGAACGGTTTTACATCCGCGACCACGACCTCGTGCCCCTCTGCCAGAAGCTTTCCCGCGAGGTGCCCTCCAATAAATCCGCCACCGCCGGCGATCAGTATTTTGCTCATTGGAGCAAGCTAGCGGGCCTCACGCAGGGCTCAAGTCAGGATTTCCCTGGAGTTGCGTGAGGGCCGCTGGAGATGACTGATTTTTTATACTTTCGGTTCCCAACCCGGTCGATAATCGCGTTTCACGAATTTTGAAGCCTCAGGGTTGTCCGTGGACTTCATGTTAGGCCCGTCCCAATTGATCGGACGTCCCTCGCCGATATTCTGCGCGATGCAGCCGAGGAGGATGACTTCAGTAAGGTAGGCTGAGATCTCGAAATTCGAGTAAGCAGGCGTGCCATCCTTCATCATGTTGAACCACTCTTTCACGTGGCCAGGTGATCGCGGAATCGTCTGTGGGACCGCTTTGCACATCTCGTGATTGTTGCCAGAAACGTAGGTTTCCTCATCGTTGCGCTTTAGGAAAAACGAACCGCCGTAGTCGTCGCCCGAATAAAGTTCCCCCTCGTCGCCGATGATCAGCGCGCCGCTTGCCGGGAGTTTGCCCTGAGAAGCGACCACGTGTTTGGTCAGGTCCGGGTAGGGGCGGATTGGCCAGAATTCCGGGCGTGGATTGCCCTCATACCAATAGAATTTGAGCGGTGGCCAACCTTCGCGCGCTGGAAAATCAAAGCGGATGCGCGAACTCAACGGGAACGTCTCCGGAAACTCGCGTGAAGAAAATTCGCACTCGATCCGAGTTGGGTAACCGAGTTTGAGCGCGCGAAACGGCATGTTGACCGTGTGGCAGGCCATGTCGCCCAGCGCGCCGGTACCGAAGTCCTTCCAACCCCGCCATTTGAACGTGTGGTAGACGCCTTTTTTAAAGGGCCGATCCTGCGCCGCCCCGAGCCAGAGATCCCAGTCGAGGTTGTCGGGAACCGGATCGCTGCCTTCCGGACGAGCGACGCCCTGCGGCCAGACCGGACGGTTCGTCCAGACGTGGAGTTCCTTCGGCTTACCGATCACTCCGCTGTGAATCACCTCGACCGAACGGCGAAGCCCATCACTAGAGCTGCCCTGGTTTCCCATCTGGGTCGCCAGTTTTTTCTCACGCGCGAGTTCGCGCATCGTCCGAGCTTCCCAGACCGTTTGGGTAAGCGGCTTCTGGACGTAGGCGTGCTTGCCCAGCTGCATCGCCATAATTCCGGCGCAGCCATGCATGTGATCCGGCGTGGAAACCGTCACCGCATCGATCTCGCTCTCCATTTTCTCGAACATCTTCCGGAAGTCCTGAAACTTCGCGGCCTTCGGGAATTTTTCCGCCTTCTTGTTGAGCGTGTTTTTGTCGACATCGCAAAGAGCGACGATTTCGCCACCCTCAGCAGCTGCGTTGTTCGTATCGCTGTCCCCTTTTCCGCCGACGCCGATGCAGGCGACGCGGATTTTCGAGTTCAGGTTCTGCCCACGGACAATCGCGGGAAAACCGATCGTAGCTCCGGCGGCCAGGCCGGTGTTGCGCAAAAATTTGCGACGAGTTGAGTCAGTCATAATTTTGGGTTTGTTAGGGCGTTTTACTTGTTTTCGACAATCCAGACATTGCGATACTGAAGCGGGTTTCCGTGTCCCTGGAGCTTGATCGGGCCAGGCGTTCCCTCAGGTTGTTGCCTCGATCCGCCGGTCTTCCCGTCGATCACCAGTTTGTCGTGAATCAGCACGCCGTTGTGCCGCAAAGTCATCACCGCGTTCTTCGTTTTCTTCCCATCGGCATCCGCGACGGAGTTCGTGAACTCCACATCGTAGGTCTGCCAACTCAGAGGCGGAGCACACATGTTCACGAGCGGCTTAGCTTTGGTGTAAACGCCGCCGCACTCATTATTTTCCCCCTCAAGCCCGAATGAATCGAGGATCTGAACTTCGTAGTGATCGACCTGATAGAAGCCGCTGTTTCCGCGGCCCTGGCCACGCGCGGCGGGCTTGAAAGGAAGCATGAATTCGATGTGCATCGTGTAATTGCTGAACTTGCCCTTCGTCTTGATGTCCTTCCCATCGGTGTTGAGAAGCTTCGTTCCCTCATCGAGTCGACCTCCAGCAAACGCGTCCGCGTTCGAGCCGTCGAACAGGACCGTTGCGCCCTCTGGCGGCTTAGCTCCCATCGTGTCACTGACGCGAGTTGTTTTGGTCAGAGTGATCTCGTCGCCTCCGCTCTTGAGGGCAAACTTATCACCTGTAATCGAGCCGGTGTAGGCCTTGTGGCCCGCCGGTGGAAACTCAGCAGCTGCTGAGAACTCGTCGGCCGATCCGGCGAGATATTTCCGAGTTCCTTCGGCAGGCGTGAACTTCGCAACCTTGCCTTCAAGCTTCCCCGCGAGCAGGCTCCGGTTCTTCTGATCCCAGCCTGCTCCCGGAAGCCCGCCGGTGTAGAGGACTGCCTGAAAATTGCCATCGCCCAGCGCGATCACATGTGCTCCGACCTTTTCACCGGCGTACTCGCCTTGGATTTTGAAGTCCAAAGGAAGCGTCTCGTCTTTCGAATCTGTCCAGAGACCGGGCTCTGCGATTGCGCTGGTTGAAAAGGCAAGGACGGCAAAACTGATGAAGAATTTGAATATGGGTTTTTCTAGCATCCGGATTCATAAACCGATCTCGGAAAATCGCCAACTTCGATAGCAGAATCTGGTCTAAGCGGGATGAATCCCACGGTTATGATGATCGGTCGTTTCCCTGGCTTGCTGACGCCAATCCCTGTGTCACTGTGATCCCGTGGCAACCAGTCTAGAGATCGATCCCCATCTGGTGGATGAAGCAAAGCGCCTTGGTCAGTTCGAGACCGGGAAGGACGCGGTCAATCATGCGTTGACGGAATTCATCCAGCATCGGAGGCAGCTGGATATTCTCAATTGGGAAGGAAAGGTCGATTTCTTCGAAGATTACGACCATAAAACTCTGCGCAATAAGCAGTGGAGATCGTGCGCCGGAATGAGGTAGTCGTTCCAATCAGCTCTCGACGCCCCGCCGATTCCATGATGAGTTCCCCGCATGCACGCTCGAAACTCCGTCCTGCTTCTTCTCCTTTTCGCCAGCAGCTGCTGGTCGCTCATTTCGGCCCAGGAACCGGACGTCGGTGCCGATCAGATGCCGCGGATCCCGCCGAAGTCCGTTGAGGAAGCGCTGAAGGCGTTCGCGATTAAAGACGGGTTCCGGATCGAACTCGCTGCGAGCGAGCCGCTGACGACGGACCCGATCGCGATTTCGTTCGACGCGCAGGGGCGGATGTTCACGTGCGAGATGCGCGGTTACTCCGAGCGGCGGGACGAGAACCTGGGGCGGATCCGGATGCTGACGGATGTCGATGGCGACGGGGTTTACGATGAGGCGACGACTTATGCCGAGGGGCTGCGCTGGCCGACGGCGATGATCTGTTGGGATGGCGGGGTTTTCGTGGGGGCGACGCCGGATATCTGGTGGTTCAAGGACACGAACGGCGATGGGGTCGCGGATGAGAAGAAGATCGTCTTCACGGGGTTCGGTGCTGACACAGAACGGCTCAACGTGCAGGGCCTGATGAATAGTTTCACCTGGGGGCCGGACTGGCGGATTCACGGGGCAGCGGCGAGGCACAGCGGGATGATCACGCGACCGGACGCGCCGGATGTCGAGGGGGTGAATTTGCGCGGGTATGATTTTTCGTTCGATCCGAAGAAGCTGGATCTGCGGCGGGAGATCGGCGGGGTGCAGTACGGGGCGACTTGGGATGACGATGGGATGCGTTACCTTTGCAGCAACAGTTCGCATTGCATTGCGATCATGTATTCTTGGCCGTGGGTCGGGCTGAATCTGCCGAATCCGAAAGTGTCGATCCCGGTCGATGGCGCGGCGGCGGAGGTTTATCGGACGAGCGAGGTGGAGCCTTGGCGAGTTGTCAGGACACGTTGGCGGGTTCAGGGCGCGGTGCGCGGGCCAGTCGAGGGTGGGGGACGTGATTCGGGATATTTCACGTCGGCGAGCGGGCTTTGCATTTATCGCGGGGACGCGTTGCCGGCTGAGTTTCGCGGGAATCTTTTTGTGGGCGATGTGGGGAGCAACCTGGTGCATCGCAAGTTGATCGAGAAGAGCGCGGATCGAGTTCACCTCCTCGCGCGGCGTCCGGATGACGAGCAGAAGGTGGAGTTCTTAACTTCGACGGATAACTGGTTTCGCCCGGTGATGTGCAAGAACGGGCCGGACGGAGCGCTCTACATCGTGGATATGTATCGGGAGACGATCGAGCATCCGTGGTCGTTGCCGGAGAACCTTAAGAGGCATCTGGACTTGAACAGCGGGTTCAACAAAGGGCGGATCTGGCGGGTTGTGCCGGAGGATTGGGAGCGGCCGAATCCATTGGTTACGAGGGCGGCTCTGGAACACGAAAACGGCTGGAGGCGCGACATGGATGCTCAGCTCATTCATGCAAGCGGCAAGGTTGACAGTCTGGTGGCGGTCGCGCAGACGGCGGAGAGCGAGAAGGTGCGGATCTCTGCTCTCTACGGACTTTACGCGAACGGAAAACTCGATCAGCAGCTGCTGGAGAAGGCGCTGGTGGATCCGAGCCCATTGGTCAGACGACATGCGGTTCGGTTGGCTTCGCAGGTTCCGATTTCGCATGTGCTGTTGACGAAACTGGCGGCGGACAATGACCCATGGGTCCGGTTTGAGACTGCGCTTCTGCTGACGAAAATTGAAGCGGGTCCCGAACACGATTTGCTCACGAGCCTTCAGCTGATCGCAACGCAAGCTGACGGCGACGACTGGCAACTGGCGGCCGTGGTTGAAGCTCTGGCGAAGCGAGAGCAGATCGGAACTTTCTCCCTCCTATGGGAGCCCAAAGATCCGTTCTATGCAAAACTCGCGGCACGCGCGACGGCGGCCGAAGCCCCCAAGTTCGCTGAACGCTTAGCGAAAGAAGAGGATCTGAGAGTAGTCGTCTCCGTTTTGAAGGCGATGAAGAATCGGCCAAACGCCGATGCATTGAAGCCGCTGATTGCGCGGGCGAAGGGCGAGAATTCCGCGAACGCAGTCTGGCTTTTGGGGCTCGATCCGAAGACGCCAGCTGAGGACTTCTGGAAACTCGTCGAGTCTAATCCGGCAGTCAGTCTCGTCGCGCTGGAGGCGCTGCAGCGCAAAAAAGACTGGCAAATCGAGGCGCTCGCGCGCTGGACGAAGCTTCCTGCCAAGGCCCGAACCCAGGTGCTCTCGAAACTCAGCTCTCAGCAGCTGCTGGACGCGGTTGAGGCGAAAACGATCGACTTTCGCGAGCTCCCGATCCCAACTCGGGCGACGCTGCGCGGCAGCAAGGACGCGAAGATCAAAGAACGCGCGTTGGCCCTGCTCGGCGAGCCTGACACGCGCACCAGGGACGAGGTCGCGAAGCAGTTCCGGCCAGCGCTGGATCTTGAAGGCGACGCGACTCGTGGGCTCAAGATTTTCACGGAGCGTTGCAACGTCTGCCACGAAAAACCCGGCTCGACCGACGCGAACGCGGGTCCGGCGCTGGCTTCATTCGTGAACAAGGGGGATGCGGCGTTGCTCGAAAATATCATCTCGCCAAACAAAGAAGTCGCTCCGCAATTCCTCGCCTGGCAGGTCGAGATGACGAACGGAACGCAGCTGGCAGGCTTACTCGGTCAGGAAACCGCCGACACGGTGACTCTCCAGCTTCAGGCGAAAATCCAGATGAAAATCGAGCGCGCGAATATCAAATCGATGACGAATCTGAATATTTCGTTGATGCCGGAGGGGCTTGAAACCGACCTGACGTTGCAACAAATGGCCGACCTACTCGCATTCCTCCTCAGCCCGGGCGGGGACTGATTCTTCGTCTTCGTTTTCGTCGACTTCGAGCTCGTTAGTCAACTGTGGGGACAGCAGCTGCTGGTCGCCGGAAACTGGGAGGAGGTTCTTCGGCGGCGATGAGCCAGGTGTCGAAATTTCCTCGGCCATGTACGGATTTTGACCGGCTCCCGGCGATTCGTTAGAGGGGCGATTGACCATGTAGCTGAGCCCCAAGGCCAGCGTGAGCACAAGCGCAGCTGCGGTGGCGATGAGGCCCGCCGGGACCTTTGGAATCGCGGCTGCGCGCCAGGCTTCGGCATCTCGAAACGGCCGAAGCACGTTGGAACGCCAGGTCGGCTTTTTACCCGGTTTATGGCCGATTGCGCGGCTGAGGTCGCCGAGCAGCGAGGCGCGAACCCAGCTTGCGGTGCGAAAATGGCGTAGCGAGGCGCGCTGAATCGCGAACTTCACGGTCGGTCGAGTGAGCTCGCGGTGACTGAGGAGTCGGGCGACGAGTTCGGAGAATCGGACTTCCTGGGGAAAGCCAATGATCCAGCGCATGAGGACGGCTTTGTGGTCGTTCTGATAGTGGGCCGGATCCTGAAGGTGAAGAAATCCGGTCGGCAGGGCGCGGAGACGAGCGACGTAAGCGCCGGGTTTTCTGAGCCAGTCAAAATCGTCCATGGCGATCGCGCCCGGGGTTGAGGATATCAGGAAAACATCCGCGGGGTGAAGCGATGGAATGATCAATCCGCCTCGCTCAGCGCTTCGAATTGCGGCATCGATCTTCCGAGCGGCAGTGATGATGTGTTCGAGCGGCAGGCCGGCTCCGACGCGGTCGAGGATCTCGGCCAGACTGGGTCCATCGGGCATGCTTTCGGCGTAAACGCGGCAGCCGTTGATTTCCCAGGAATCGACGATCGGAAGCACGGGGCGATTCGGCTTAGGTTCGTCGTGGAGGCGCTCGGCCTGGTCGGAAATCTTCAGCAGAGTTTTGCCGGCGACGGATGGAGGCGGAAGGATGTGGAGGAAGACCGAGCGGCCGGTGAATTCGTCTCGCGCCGGAATCATCGTGGGTCTGCGGGAGTCGCGACCAGCCTTGGCGAGCGTGTATTGGCTGGGGAGTTCCTCTTCGGACACGATCCAGGAAAGGCAGATCCGTTTGTGCGGCAGCCGGTCGAGAACCCGCATGGCGCTCGGATGAATCGGCCGCATTCCGATTTCTTCGTCGCAGACGACGATGAGCTCTCTCAGGCGTTCGAGGTCGAAGATCCGTTTTTCGATATCTGAGTGGAAAAGGCGGTCGAAGAAATGAGCGATCGGCCCGGAGGCGGCGAGTTGCGGAATTTGTGAGAGGTCGCGATCGACCAGATTATAATAGCTCGTCACCCACTCGCCGGTCGCGGCGTAAAACCAGACGATCGCGAGCTGACGCAGCCAGTGAACCCACTCGCTGGTTTCGTGCTCGTGGCCGACGTGGAATTCGCAGGCGGCGAACCCGGTAAAAATGTCTTCGCCGACTCTCCAGATGTAAATGCTGCGTGGATCGAAGAAGAATTCGATCTCCCCACGTTCGTAAGCCAGAACGACGGTCTCCAGCAGCTGCTGGACGACTTCCAGGAAAAGCGGAGCCGGCAAGCCGCCGAGTTCCTCAACCGCTGCATCGAGACTTCGGCCAGGAAGGACCTCGAAGACTCCGGTGACTTTTCCGCCCTTGATTTTGAACTCATGGAGATCGGCGAGCCCCGGAATCGGGTCTTCCATGAGGTCTTTCGCGAGTTCGCGGAGGCGTTTCCGCCAAGCGGTTTTGGCACCGCCGCCCGGGATAGGGAATTGTTTGTAGCCGACAAATCTTCCGTACTCGCAGGAATACTCCGTCACGTGCGGTCTGGGGCCCTCCGATTTAAGAAGGTACAGAGAATGTGAAGAGTCCTCAGTCATTAAGAATGAGGACGTTTAAAGTAAAGTTTATAAATTATCAACCAAGAGCATTAGTTTTTATAAAATTCTCAGATGTGAAAATTGGTCAGTGGTTTTCAACGGTCCAATCTTCAACCCGCAGACCGGGAACGCGGGCGAAGTCACGGAGATTGCGGCTCAGGAGAGTGAGGTTGTTGGCGATCGCGATGGCGGCGATTCGGAGATCCATCACGTTTACTCGAAGATTACCCGGAAAGTTATGAAATACCGCTTGTTCCCTCTCTTCGAATGCGACCACCGTAAAACGTTGATAATCGATGAATGCGCGCTGCATCAAATTGTAGCCCAAGCGCAATTGAACCTCATTTCGGGCATTCTGAATCGCTTTGTGTGCTCCGATCGCCTGCTCATGAAAAGTGATGATCGACGCGGCAAAATCGTGATCATCATGTTTGGCCATTTTGCTGAGCAAGATCGTCGAGTTCGATCCCATTCTTTGTAGCAGAGAAAAATGATCCGAATCCAGCAGAAAAGTCATTGGCTCTCCGGCTCAGAATCCGAAATGATCTGGATACCCGATTCGGTGCGAACCTCATCGCAATAACCACGGAAAGCCGCCCAGGTTTCGTCATCAACATCCGCCATTGATCCTGCCACGTCCCGCCATCCCTTCTTCGGCTGGGTCTGATCGATACGAGCGCGGAGATCTCCGACTTCGCGTTCCAGGAATTCAATTCGTTCGTTTAATTCGACCAGTGAAGCTTCCGCCATCCGGCCAAGTTAGCTGGAAATCGCATCCAGGCAAATTCCCGTACCGAACTCCTGGGCTCTCCCGTCAGCAGCTGCTAGAATCCACCCTGTGAAATCCTCCCTCGCTTTTCTTCAGCGCCTGTCAGGCCTCACCCCGAATTTCGGCATCTCCCAATCGATCTTTACTCGTGGACTGGGCCTGATCTACTTCATCGCGATTTACAGCTGGTGGACGCAGATCGGCGGCCTTGTCGGCTCGTTAGGAATCACGCCCGCGGCCAATTTCATCGAGGCGCTCAAAACGGAGTACGGGGCAGCCGCTATCTGGAAAGCACCGAGTCTTTTTGTAATTACCGGGGCAAGCGACGCGATTCTGAACGTGGTCTGCGTGACCGGACTCGCGCTGTCCGTTCTCGTGATCGGCGGCTTGCTTCAGGGCCCTCTTCTGCTCGGCCTCTGGATTATTTATCTTTCGCTGGCGACGACTGGCGGCGTTTTCATGGGATTCCAGTGGGACGCGCTGCTGCTCGAAGCCGGTCTGCTCGCGGTTCTCTTCGCACCGTGGAAAATCTGGTCCGGGCCGAGACGAATTTCGCCCAGGGTTCCGCGATTGGCAACAGGCCTGCTCTGGCTGCTCATTTTCAAGCTGATGTTCCTCTCCGGCTTCGTCAAACTCGCCAGCCTCGACGAAACATGGTGGAATCTCTCGGCGCTGACTTTCCACTACGAAACCCAGCCGATCCCGCACACCGGCGGCTGGTTTGCGCATCAACTTCCGCTCTGGCTTCAGAAAACCTGCGTCGGTCTGACCTACTTCATTGAGCTGGCGCTGCCGTTTCTGATTTTCCTCGGACGATGGCCGCGGCGGATCGCGTTTTTCGGGTTTATCGGCCTGATGATCGCGATCTCAGCCACGGGCAACTACACCTATTTCAACCTGCTCACGATCCTCCTCTGCATCCCGCTGCTCGACGATTCGATGTGGCCGAAATTCGTTCGCGGACGGCTCTTCAAGGAAGCGGGCGAAGCTCCGGAGCAGACGCCGAAATCGCGCTGGACCTGGTTCGGTGTCCGAGCTGCTGTCGGCATCCCGGTTCTGGCGATCAGCGTCGGGATTCTCACCACGGACATCTGGAAAGGCACCATGCGGATCGTCAAAGACGACGTCGCAGCTGGCGGGCAATCATGGAATCCGCCGCTGAGCCAATTTCGCTCCTGCAACAGCTACGGCCTCTTCCGAGTGATGACGCCGTACCGGCCTGAAATCGTGGTCGAAGGAAGTTACGACGGCCGGAAATGGTTCGAATATCAGTGGCGCTGGAAGCCGGATAATCTCGACGAATCGCCGCCGTTCGTCGCTCCGCATCAGCCTCGGCTGGACTGGCAGATGTGGTTCGCCGCGCTGGTCGGTTTCGACAAGGAAAACCCGGATCGACAGCGCCCAAGGCACGTTTATCCGGCTTGGTTTCACTATTTCATGCAAAAGCTGCTCGAAGGCGAGCCCGAGGTCCAGCAGCTGCTGGCTCACAACCCGTTTCCCGATCAACCGCCGAACTACATCCGAGCCACGCTCTACATTTACGAATTCACCTCGCCGGCAGAGCGCCGAAAAACCGGAAACTGGTGGAAACGCGAACTCGTCGATCTCTACTACCCGGCGAACTCGCTCAAACCGATCCCGCAGATGACTTACTGAACACTTTCGCCTCAATTCCTCGCCAAGCTTGAGGATTCGACTACGGGTGCTATCGTATCCGCCCCCGCCTAATTTCTAAACTCACTCATGGAAATATTTCTCTCTGTACTCCAAGCCATTGGAGTCATCGCACTCGTAATTCTGGTCTTCAATCTCATCATCGTGGTCCACGAACTCGGCCACTTTCTCGCCGCTCGTTGGCGAGGGCTTGAGATCGAAAAATTCCAGATCTGGTTCGGCAAACCGCTCTGGAAAAAGACGATCAACGGCGTCCAGTACGGACTCGGCTCAATTCCCGCCGGCGGATTTGTCGCCCTGCCGCAAATGGCCCCGATGGAGCTGCTCGAAGGCAAATCCGGAGCCAAAGACGGCTTGCCGCTCAAGCCAATCAAACCGCTCGACAAAATCATCGTCGCGTTCGCCGGACCGCTCTTCAGTTTCATGCTCGCGATCGTTTTCGCCTGCATCGTCTATTTCGTCGGCATCCCGGATAACGGCAGCAAAAATACCGAAATCGGCTGGGTTGCTCCAGACTCGCCAGCCGCTCAAGCCGGTGTCCTGGCCGGCGACAAAATCGAGAAGATTGACGGGACGAAAGTGAAAGCCTGGTCGGGCCTGGTCGACAGCGTGATGTGGCTGATCATCGGCGGAACTGAGGAGACTGTGAACCTTGTAGTCGATCGCGATGGCGAGAAAATCCCGTTCAACATCAAGCCCGAAGCCGACAGGGGCGGCGAGCACGCGAACCTGCCCTGGTATAAGAAAATCTTCAAACGCCCGCCTACCCGTAAAATTGGAGTCGCTCAAGCTAACGACAAAGTTCAAATTCGCGAGGTTTTGAGCCCCAGCCCGATCGCCGACGCTGGAGTTCAGGGCGAGGACATCATCCTGGCTTGGAATGGGGAAAAAGTTCGGAGTTTGATCGGCCTTGAAGTCCGCGCCCAATCGCATGGATTGGAAACCCCGGATGAGTCGGCTGAATTGACCGTCCTGCGCGGCGAAGAAACGCTGACTTTGGAGATCACTCCGCGCCCGCCCGTTGATTTTGAGCTTCCCGAAAAAGAAGGCGAAGAAGTCGACCCGAATTCGCTCCCTACCTTTCTCGGAGTCGCAGCTTACGGCAGCAAGCACTTCAAAGCTCGGCCGCCGAAGTATCCAACTCCGCCTCAGCAGATCAAAGACACGTTCAAGATCATGCACGGCACCATCAGCGCGGTGACTTCGTCAAAATCCGGCGTCAGCGTGGCTCACCTCAATGGTCCGCTCGGGATCATGAATCTCTACTACACCTTTTTCCGCAGCCCTGACGGATTCCGGCTCGTTCTCTGGTTCAGCGTGATTCTCAACATCAACCTCGCGATCTTGAATATGCTGCCTCTGCCGATTCTTGACGGCGGGCACATCATGATGGCCACTTTCGAAGCGATTTTCCGCCGCCCGATCCACATCAAAGTTCTGGAGATCGTCAACGGAGCTTGCGCGCTGCTTTTGCTTAGCTTCATCGGCTTCATCACGCTCAAAGACAGCGGCGACATCCGAGATCAGCATGGGCCCGCCGGCGAAGCCCCCGCTGCTCCGCGATGGGAGGAGACGACCGAAAACAGCAGTTAAAAACGGAGTTCGTATTTCGAATTTCGAGTTCCCCTTCCAAAATGCTCACATTCTGCGATTCCGCGCTCGGCTACGCACGCCGCGAAACGCGCGAAGTCCACGTCGGCTCCGTTGCCATCGGCGGTCAAAACCCGATCCGGGTTCAGTCGATGCTGACGAGCGACACCCGAGAAATTGACGCTTGCATCGAGGAGACGCTTGGGCTCGTCGAAGTCGGCTGCGAAATCGTCCGGCTGACGGCGCAGACCCCGAAAATTGCTAGCTGTCTCGAGCAGATCAAAGCCGGCTTGCTGGAGCGCGGTTGCGAAGTCCCGCTCGTTGCCGACATCCATTTTCAACCAGCAGCTGCTCTCGAAGCGGCGAAGTGGGTCGAGAAAGTTCGAGTGAATCCAGGCAACTACGCCGACTCAAAAAAGTTCGCGATTCTCGAATACACCGACGAGGAGTACGCCGAAGAACTAAGCCGAATCAAGGCCAAATTCGCCCCTCTCGTTGGCCTTTGCATCGAGCGCGGCGTCGCGATGCGGATCGGCACCAACCACGGTTCGCTCAGCGATCGAATCATGAATCGATTCGGCGACACGCCGCTCGGGATGGTCGAAAGCGCGCTCGAATTCGCGCAGATCGCTCGCGACCGCGATTATCACAATTTCGTCTTCTCGATGAAGGCCAGCAATCCCAAGGTCATGATCGAGGCCTACCGCCTTTTGATCGCCAGGCTGCGCGAAGCCGGCCCTGACTGGAATTACCCGATTCACCTCGGCGTCACCGAGGCGGGAGACGGCGAAGACGGCCGAATCAAGAGCGCGATCGGGATCGGCTCGCTGCTGAGCGATGGGATCGGCGACACGATTCGAGTTTCGTTGACCGAAGATTCCGTCTACGAAATTCCCGTCGCGCGTGAGCTGCTAAGAACGGTCGTCGACCCGCTGCGTAGCGGAATTCGCCAGAATTCCGACGTCAGTCCTTCGTTCGATCCATTTTCCTACGATCGCCGCAAATCCGGAAACCTGGAAATCGCCGGAATCCCGATCGGCGGCGCGGAAACTTTCCGCGTTTGCGTTACTCAAGCGCATTGGAACGCGGTCGCCCCGCGCCTCACGCAGCTCGGCGAATTTCAGCCGGAATTCATCCACGAAACTTCCGGCGTCGTCGAAATCGATCCGCGCAACGCCGACGCGATCACCAAAATCAACTCGGCTCCGGGCCAGCAGCTGCTCAGCGTCGCCAACGGTCTGGAAATCCCAGTCGTCACCGCGTTTCGCCTCCTCGCCGCCAAGGCCGATCCGCGCCACCCGATTCTTCTCAAAGACACGCTCCAGCCAGACGCAACAGGCGGCCTTCCCGCGATGCTCCGCGCCGGAACCAACATCGGCTCGCTCCTCTGCGACGGCATCGGCGATGCGATTCTCATCCAGGGCGAACCCGATCCAGACGCCGCGCTGCGCCTCGCCTACAACACGCTTCAGGCCGCCGGCTCCCGCATTTTCAAGACCGACTACGTCGCCTGTCCGTCTTGCGGTCGGACGCTCTTCAATTTGCAGTCGACCACGCAGAAAATTCGCGAAGCAACCGGCCATCTCAAAGGCGTCCGGATCGCTGTCATGGGCTGCATCGTCAACGGCCCAGGCGAAATGGCCGACGCAGATTTCGGCTACGTCGGCGGCGCGCCGGACAAGATCAATCTCTACGTCGGCAAGGAAGCGGTCGAGATGAGCATCCCGGAAAACGAAGCCGTCTCGCGACTGATCGAATTGATCAAGAAGCACGATCGCTGGTTTGAGGCTGAGGAGACGGTGGACTTTGAGACTGTGGATGGTGGACTGGAGACTGTGGAAGTTTAACCGCGTCCAGCTGCTGCTGACGCGGTTGCCGTAGACGAAAAGCAGAGGCATCCGCTACAAAACTCCTTGCTGCGAATCGCAAACTGCCGACTCTTCCGCGTGCTATCCAAAATCTGGCGACCCGACACGCCCTTCGCTCCCCGCAACGCGCCATTTTTCTACGGCTGGGCGATCGTATTCGGAGCCACGCTCGGGACAATTTTCAGCATCCCGGGCCAGACGATGGGCTTCAGCGTCTTCACGGAAATCATGATGAAGGAGCTCGGCCTGTCGCGGGTCGAGCTGAGCTCGGCTTACTTTGTCGGAACGCTCGCCAGCGGCTTGACGCTGCCCTTCGCCGGCAGGCTCTACGATCATTGGGGAGGCCGACGAATGGTCGTCGCATCGGCCCTGGTTACCGGATTGATTCTCTTTTACTTCGCGGGTTCAGCCAGAGCCAGTCGATCGATTTCGGAGCTGTTGCCGAACGTGTCTCAAGTCGTGATTTCGTTCACCGTGATCGCCTTCGGCTTCTTCGTTGTGCGCTTTTCCGCCCAGGGCGTGCTCACGATGAGCTGCCGAAACATGATGGGAAAATGGTTCGATCGAAAACGTGGAATCGCGATCGGAATCAGCGCGATTTTCACCTCGTTCGGCTTTTCCTTCGCGCCGAAAGGACTCGACATGATGATCGAGAAATTCGGCTACGAAGGTTGCTGGAATATACTCGGATTCCTCTCGATTTTCGGCATGGCCGTGATCGGCTGGCTTGTGTTTCGGGATAACCCGGAGGAGTGCGGGCTGAAAATGGACGGCGCCGTGGATGAAGAAGATCACGAGCCGGCACCGAGCCAGGCTGGGGTCGCCCAGTTCGAAACTGCGACTCGAGCGACACTGCCGCCACAGAATCCCGACACGTTGATCAAGCGGGAATTCACTCGTCAGGAAGCGATCCGAACCGGTGCCTTCTGGGTTTTCGCGCTTTCGCTGTCCTGGTTCGGTCTGTATTTCACAGCATTCACGTTTCACATCGTATCGATCGCGGCGGAGCTGGGCCGCACGAAAGATTTCGTCCTGACGCTTTTTATTCCGATTTCGCTGATCAGCGTGGTCAGCGGCTTGGCCTTCGGTTTTGCCGGCCCTCACATCCGCCTGAAATCGCTGCTCGTCGTCATGAACGTGGCCGCAGTTCTCGGCGCACTCGGCATGGTCTTTCTTGATCGATCTTGGGGCGTCGTGGCATTCGTAATCGGAAACGGAATCACCGGCGGCGCGTTCTCAAACCTGCTGGGCGTTGCGTTTCCGCGATTCTTCGGCCGCAAACACCTCGGAGCGATCTCCGGAGTCAACATGTCAGCCATGGTAATCGCAAGCGGGCTCGGCCCGGTCGTGTTCGCCGTTTCCCAGCAGCTGCTGGGTTCCTACGTTCACGCGCTGACTGTCAGCATCGCTGTGCCAGCGACATTCAGTGTGCTTGGCTGGATTTACGGCGACAACCCGCAGCGGAAGCTTCCTGACTGATTTCGTCAGGTGATTTTCTTCGATGCGTTGATCCCGAGAGCGGCGACTGAGGCAACGAGGTAGCCAGCGGCGCAGAAAATGAAGGCCTCATGCCAATCGCCGTTGTGATCGAGGTGCTTGTTCACTAGCGGAAGCAAAACCGGGAACGCGAACGCGCCGAGGTTTCCCCACATGTTGCCCCATCCAAAAGCGGGTGCGGTGTTTTTGCCAGCGACGTCCATGATGCAGGCCCAGATCGCCGGGATGCTCAAATCCGTCATGAACGCGACGGTCGCGACGGCAACTACGATGAACGCAGTAGAATCTACGAAGAGGCAGCTGACATAGGCGAGCATCGCGACGACGTAGGCTCCGAGCATCGGGATCATCCGGCCTTTGCGGACGCCAAACCGCTTAACAAGGTAGTCGGTCAGGAATCCGCCGATTAACAGACCCACGATCCCGGCGAACAACGCAATGCTGATTAGAATTCCGCCAACCGAATCGTCCACGTGTCGCACTTCTTTGAGGTAGGTCGGAAACCAGCTGACGAGAAAAACCCAGCCGATGTTGATGCCGAATTGCACGATGCACATCAGCCACATGGTGGGATTGCGCACGATTCGCAGCACGACCGCAAACGGATTTGCCTCGGGAGATTCGGGCTTAGCACCCGCTTTGACGAGATCGCGCTCGGCCTCGTTGCACTTCGGATGTTCATCAGGCGATTCACGAACCGCCCGCCAGAAAAACAGGGCGAAGAGGAATCCGGACAGTCCGTAAAGAACCAAGAGCCAACGCCAGGAAAGCGCATCGGCCAAGAGCCAAGCCGTTAAGGCGGGGGCAATCGCGCCGCCGATCCGTCCACCGATCGAGACGATGCTGCTGGCGCGACCATGAGAAACTGGCGGCATCCAACGCCGAATCAGAGCACCGCTGGTCGGGTAACAGCCGGCTTGGGCAAAACCAAATATGAATCGGGCGATCAGGATCGAAACGAATCCCCAGGCCAACCCGGTGAGCATCGTGCAGACCGACCAGAGCACGATGTAGATTACGAGCATTCGCCTGGCACCGAATTTGTCGGCGAGCATCCCGGCTGGCACCTGCGCAATCGCGTAGGCGAGGTAAAACGATCCGAGGATCCAGCCCTTCTGCTGGTCGTTGATTCCGAGGTCTGTTTTAAACGAGGCGAGCTTCGAAATCTCCGCCATGCAGTTGCGATCGATGTAAAGCAGGATCGCGACGAGGGTCATCGACCCCACGGTGAGATGGCGGTAGTTCGTCGGCATGGACAAGACCACACGACAAACCGCCGAAGACGCAAGACAAGAATTTTGCCGGCTTCAAGCCGGAGCCGTCATCTCAACCAGCTGCCGAATCGCCCGAGCTGCATGCTTCGGCGCGAGTGTTTTCATGTTCTCGCCCATCGTTTTGAGCCTGTCGGAATTCGTGCCGAGCTCGGCGATCGTCCGAGCGAGGACTTCTGCGGTGAGATCCTTCTGCTGAATCACAACGCAGGCGTCTTTTTCGACAAAAACGTCCGCATTCCGATTTTGATGGTCGTCGGTGGCATGGGGATAGGGAACGAGGATCCCGGGAAGGCCGATCACCGACATTTCCGTCAGCGACGAGGCTCCAGAGCGGCAAACGGCGAGATCACAGGCGGCGTAGGCCTGTTCGATTTCGCTGGTAAAAGGAACGACGTGCGAGCGGATTTCGGTTTTGGCGTAACCGGCGCTGACTTCCTTGAAATCTTCCTGGCCGGTGATGTGGAGCATCTGAATCAGCTCTGGCTCGAAGAATTGGAGCATCTCGACGACGGCTTCGTTGATTCCGTGCGCGCCCTGGCTGCCGCCCATCACCATGAGCGTGAATCGGTCCTTTTCGAGACCGAAGTGCTGACGAGCAGCTGCTGGTTCGGGCAATTTGTAGAGGCCCGATCGAACGGGCGTGCCGACGACCTTGGCCTTTTTCGAGGGGAGATGCTTTTTGCAGGCTTCCCAACCGCAGAGCGCGAATCTCGCAATCCTGGCGTTGAGCCGATTGGCGCGACCAGGAATCGCGTTGGCTTCGTGAATCATCCCGACGCAGCCGGCCATTTTCGCGGCGAGCAGCGGTGCCGTCGAGGTGAATCCACCCATCCCGATGACGGTGTCGGCGTCGATTTCCTTGATCAACTGCTTGGTGCGCTTGACGCCTTTGCGGAGTTTCGAAAGGAACGGAAACATTTTCGGCGACCAGGGTTTCGGAGCGGCGACGCTGGGCAGCTGCTCGAATCTGAGATGCGGGTAGGCCTGGCTGGCGATCTGATCGATCTCTTTTTCGGAGATCAAGAGGATCACTTTTCGGCCTCGGCTGATGAGCTGTTCGGCAATCGCGATCCCCGGGAAAAGGTGCCCACCCGTTCCGCCACAGGCGATGATCACGCCCTTTTTAGCGCCGTTTGATGCTATTTTTTTCTTTAAAGCCATTTTTGAGGTCATCCACGAGCCAGCGTGATTCGCTTTTCTCTGGCGAGAAGCGGCTCAGCGCGCTCATGCAATCGCCCTTGCCTGTAAATATTCAAGAGACAACCTACGCCAACAAGAGAAACCAGAAGATGGGAACCCCCGTAACTCACAAACGGGAGGGGAAGACCGGTGTTCGGAAGCAGCCTGGTGGTGACTCCGATATTCACGATCGCCTGGATCGAAATGCACATCACGATGCCGACTCCTAGCAGTTTTCCGAAGCGATCCGGGGCGTGCATCGCGATTGCGAGGCCAAGAATTGTGATCGCGATGAAGCAGAAGACCACGAGCATCGTCGCGCCGACTCCAAGCTCTTCGCCGATCATCGGGAAAATGAAATCGGTGTGCGCAAACGGCATGTACATCATTTTCATCCGGCCCATGCCGAGGCCGAGGCCTTCGACGCCGCCGGAGCCGATCGCGAGCAGGGCCATCCGCTGCTGGTGGCCGGTGGTTTGCTCGTAAAGTTCGGGATGGAACAACGCGTCGACGCGCTCCATCCGGATTGGGTCGGTGGAGATGAGAAAGGCGACGACGACGATGGCGAGAATGCCGCCAACCGAGAGAAATCGCAGGCTGCTTCCGCCGATGAACATCATGGCGGCGACGGCTCCGGAAAGCACGAGGGTAGAGCCAATGTCGACTTCGAGAATGATCAGGCCGAGGATGATCGCGGCGAAAAGGCCGGGCATGGCGAATCCGAGCCAGAATTCACCCACGTTTTCGCTGTGGCGCGCGAACCAGGCCGCGAGGAGCACGACGAGGGCGAATTTCCCGATTTCCGAAGGCTGAAACCGGAAGTCGAAGCCGAGTTCCCGAGCGCTGATCCAGCGGCTTTCTCCGTTGATTTCCAGGCCGACGTTGGGCAGGAAACAGGCGGCGAGAAGAGCGATGGCGGCGATGTAGCCGACCCAGGCGTAGCGCTTGAGGACGTGGTAGTCGACGCAGGCGGCTCCGATGCAGAGCAGAATGCCGATGGCGATCCAAAGCAGCTGGCGCCTGGCGTCAAAGTAGACGTCGTCCGCTTTCGCCTCAGCTCCCCAGACCGAGGTCGAGATGAGCATGACGAGACCGATCCCGAGGAGGGTCAGGACGGCAACGACGAGGAGATGGGCGCTGCGTTTGGCGAATTCCGAAGTCATTGGAGCGAGAAATTCGATCGAAATTTACGGAACGCGGAGGAGTTGACCCACTTGGAGCTGCGGGCTGTTCAAGGCGTTGACATTCAGCAGCTGCTGGACGCTGACACCGAATCTACGGGCAATTCCGTAGGCGGTGTCGCCGGTGACGACCCGATAAGTTCGGAACATCGCAGGCGGCTGAGCTGCGGGTTGGAACTGCGGCTGACCGGATTGTTCCTGCCAGATCGAGGAGGCTGGACCGTTGGATTGCGGCTGTCTCGGCCGGCCCTGGGGCTGCTGCTGGGGCGGAAACTGCTGCTGCGGAATCGGATGAATCGGCCGAGCTCGAATCGGAGCCTGCGGGTTCTGCGGATTTTGCGGCTGAGGATGGATCTGCGTCAAACGCGGGTCAGCTGCCGGATTTGGCGAAACCGGCTGTTGCTGCTGCGGGGCCTGCGCCGGAATCGAAGTGAGGCGCTCGTGGACCGGGCGATCGGCGACGACTTCATCGAAACTTTCCGGCTCGAGCTCGGGCTGTGCGGCTGGCGGCGGCGGAGTCGTTTCGATCGGATCAAGCGTGACCTCGGCGACCGGCTCCGGATCTTCGGCGGGTGCCGGCGGAATTTCCGCGGTGGCTCCGCGGCCATCGACCACGATAATCCACTGACCATAATAAAGTTTTTCGCCCGATTTGAATCCGTTGATCTGCTCGATTTTCGCGGCGCTGGCGTTGAACATCCGCGCGACGTGCGGCAGCTGTTCGTTCAAACCGACTCGATAGCGCTTGTAGCCTTTCGCTTGGAATTCCGGATCCGGATGCTCGACCACAATCGGGCCGCGACTCTGAATTTGAGACGCTGAACTCGAACCATCCGACGAATTTTCGACCAGGCCTGCCGCGTCCGCCGACGAAACCGGGGTATCGTCTTTTCCAAACCAGTTGAAGGCGAGAATCCCGCCAATCGCGATCACGTGCATCAAAAGCACGACGAAAAACACGCGTCCGAGACCCGCGCGAGGTCGCCTCATCGTGAAATCTTCTTCCTCGGTGATCGCCGCGGAAAATCGGACTGCTCTGGGGTGTCCGCCGCGCCGGGGAGTGCGTTTTTTGTTTCGTGTCATCGAATTGAATTGTGGGAGGTTGGGAATCGAAGAATCGAGATTTATTTAAGATTACCTAAGTATCCTAAAATTTCATCACGAATTTTTTAAAAACTTTTCCGCGTTCCCCGTAGCTCGAAAATTGGTCAAACGAAGACGATCCAGGCGAAAACAGCACGGTCTGACCGGAGTTCGCGAGCGCCCGCGCTTCCTCGACCGCCTTGCCCAGCTCCCCGGCGACCACGCAGTTCGCCGCGTCTTTCCACGTTTCGGCGATTCGCTCCGCCGTTTCGCCGATCAAAATCGCGTGACTCACTTTCTCCGAGATCAGCGGCGTGATTTCGGAAAAATCGAGCCCCTTTTCCTTGCCGCCAGCGATCAGCACGACCGGCTTCGGCTGACCGCGCAGACTGGATTCCATCGCGTGAAGATTCGTTGCCTTCGAATCGTTGATGAACTCGATTCCATCCACAATTCGGACGAGTTCGCAGCGATGCTCAGGCGGCTGATAGTTCGCGAGCGCCGCCTGAACGGTTTCGGGCGAAATCTCAAATTCGGCCCCAGCTGCAAGCGCCGCCATGACGTTTTCCGCGTTGTGAGCGCCCCGAAGCTGCGTCGCGGAAAAGTCAAAAACGCGGTCCTCGCCGCGCAGAATCCACTGACCGTCAAAACCGTAGTCCGCTCCGGTTTCGAAAGCGCTGAAAGTGACCACGCGTGGCTTCAAATCGCCCAGCAGCTGCCGGTCCTCAAACTTCACGATCGCGAGGTCCGTTTCGGCCTGAAAATCGAACATTCGCAGCTTCGCCGCCCGGTAGTCGTCCATCGAATCATAACGATCGAGGTGATCCGCCGCGAAATTGAGCCAGACGCTGACCCGAGGCCGAAATGAATCGATCGCTTCAAGCTGAAAGCTGCTCACTTCGAGCGAAATGACGTCGTAGAGCTCGCCCTCGATCACGACTTCGGAAAACGGAATCCCGATGTTCCCAGCCGGCGTGCAGCGCAGCTTCGTGTGATCGAAAACTTCATCGATCATCTCGGTCGTCGTCGTTTTCCCGTTGGTTCCGGTGATCGCGATCACCTCCGAATCGCAGGACCGCCAGGCGAACTCGATTTCGCCGATCACCGGGATTCCACGGCTCGAAAACTGGGTCACGAGCGGTCGCCGCAGGTCGATTCCCGGGCTCTGGACGACGAGTTCGACCGCCTCCGTTTCGGCGAAATTTTCCGCCTCGGGCCCGAAAACTCCGCGCGCTTCGAGCTTCAGCAGCTGCTGGCGTGCGTCGTCGAAACGATCGACCGGTCCGCTGTCCAGCAGAACGACTTCAGCCCCTTGCTTGCGAGCCAGACGAGCAGCCGCAAGCCCGGATCGGCCTGCGCCAAGAACGGCAATTTTCTTCGGTTGAGAAGTCGACATGGAGGGCGACGACCATAGCAGCGGTTGGTCAGGTTTCACCCTGATCGTTTGCAAAGGCCGTTGATCGCGGAAATCGTTGTTAACCTCTGGCGAGTCGCCGGCATTTGCAGGTCGAGATCTCCGTGGAAGCCAACGAATCAGAAAAAGACGCCGAGTTCGTCGCCCTGCTCACAGCGCATCAAACCGCGCTCAGGCTTTACGTCGGCTCGCTGCTTCCGGGCGATCCGGGCGTTGCCGACGTTGCGCAGCAGGCGAACACGACCATCTGGCGAAAGCGCGAGGATTTCGAGTTGGGGACGAATTTCAAGGCGTGGATTTTCAGCATCGCGCGGTTCGAGGTTCTCAATTTTCGCAAGACCCAGGCACGGGACTCGCGGCTGGTTTTCAGCGACGAGTTGGAGGAAATGATCGCTGAGGAACTGCCTGAAATTTCGGACGATCTCGATCAACGCCAGACGGCGCTCCGTGGCTGCCTCGAACGGCTGAAATCCGGCGATCGTGATCTGATTCAAACGCGTTATTTCGAGAAAACGCCGCTTCGCGAATACGGCGAGCGAATTGGCCGAAGCGTGGGCGCTTTGAAAGTGACGCTTCATCGAATTCGGACAAAACTTCAGACCTGCATCGAGCGAAAACTCAGCCAAGGGGAGGAGCGCGCATGAAATCTGAGGAGCTGAATCGGCTGATCGACGAGTTGCTGGACGGCGTCTGTTCGGAGGCGGATTTCCTGCGTTTGGAGGCGGAAATGCACGTCAACCCCGAGGCTCGAACGGCTTACTACGAACGGATGAAGCTGCACACGATTCTGCAGCTGGAAGGAGCCGAAACGAGCGCAAAAATCATCCGCTTTCCCAATTGGAGGCGGCAGCTTCCGTGGCTGATCGGCGTTGCGGCTGCGGTCATGATTTTGATCGCGGGAAGCCTCGGTTGGCGGTTAGGAAAAGGGGAGCCGCAAGCGGAAGTCGTGAGGACCGAGCCAGCAGCTGCTGGGTTCGGCGTGTTGGCGGAGCAGTCGAACGCGCTCTGGAATGGGCGCGCGCTGAAGCGGGGCGATCTCCTTCCTTCCGGCACGCTGAAACTGGAATCCGGAATTGCGCAGCTGGAGCTGTTCAGCGGCGTCACGGTGATCATCGAGGGTAGCGCAGAATTCGAGATTCGCTCAGGAATGGAAATGAGCGTCGTTTCCGGAAAAATGCGGGCGATCGTGCCGAAGCCAGCGCGCGGATTCCGCGTTCGAACGGCTTCGGGTGACGTCGTGGATCTCGGCACGGAATTCGCGATCGACGTCGGTCCTGAGCATTCGGATCTCCACGTTCTCAACGGCGAAATCGAATGGCATCCGGTTTCAAACCCGTCGCAGCGGCTTGTCGATGGCGAGTCGTTTCGTTGGTCTGCTTCGGGCGAATTGAGCGCGCTTGATTCGGCGGTCGACCAGTTTCCGGGCGTCACCGATCTGGATGCCAAGCGAGCCGAGCGGCATGCGGCCTGGCGAGCGCACAGCGAACAAATTCGCCGAGATCCGCGGCTTCTCGGCTACTTTCCGATGCAGCTTCCAGGCGGGAAAACTCAGCAGCTGCTGGACCGATCCGGAGCCGATCAGCACGGAACGATCGTCCGAGCAAAGCGAGCAACTGACCGTTGGGACGAGCCGAATTCCGCGCTGGATTTCAGCCCGACAGGCAGCCGAGTCAGGCTGACGATCCCGGGTGAGCACACGGCCCTGACATTGCACTGCTGGGTGCGGATCGACAGCCTCGATCGCTGGTACAATTCGTTGTTCCTGACTGACGGACACGAACTGAATGAGCCTCACTGGCAAATTATGGATGACGGTCGGCTGTTCTTTTCGGTTAAGAAACGAAACCCGAAAAAAGGGGAGTCGGACAAGCACATCGCCTACTCGCCTCCGATCTGGACTCCGGCGTTGAGCGGGCAGTGGCTGCAGATCGCGACGGTCTACGACAGCGGCCCAGGAACGACGACCCACTACGTGAATGGACAGCAGGTGAGTCAGGACAAATTGCCGGAATCGATGGTGGTTGAGCGGGTGCAGATCGGCGCGGCTTCGATCGGAAACTGGAGCGAGCCGAAGCGCCTGGATCCGCATTTCGCCGTAAGAAATCTGAACGGCGCGATCGATGAATTCGCGATTTTCTCCGCAGCGCTGACCGCTGTCGAAATTGAGCGGCTTTACGAAATCGGAAAACCCTGACTACTCGGAATCCTCGTCCTTTTCGTCTTTTTCGGGCTGCTCATCCGGAAAGGCAGGCGCGATTTTTGGCCGTCGGAACATTTTTCGGTGCAACTCGTAAATCCGCGCGAGTTCTTCGATTGGATCTTCATGATCGTCGACTCGAACATCGCGCGCGCGGTCGTTCATACCGCCGTAGCCCCAGCCTTCGCGAACAATGACCAGGGCCGCCGATTGCTTCCCGCGTTTGTCGCCGCCTTTTTCCTGACCAGCACGCAAAGCCGCGATCAGGCGTTCGGCAAGCAGGCCTTCGGTCTTCTCAAACGCCTCAGCCATCGCGTCGAGGACTTCCGGCCCGGCGAGCAGATTTCCCTGAACGCTGTAGCCGTCGCCGACCTTCTGGCCTGCCCAGTCGATGCATTCGTCGCCCGTAAAAGCGGCGACTCGGCCGTGACGATCGAGAACCGCGACCTGGCGCTGAGCTTTGAGCGGATCGTGCTCGGTCATGAGCGCGATGACCTGATCCGGCACGAGCCCGATCCGCAGCAGCTGCTGGGCCATCGGTCCGTAGCGCGTGTTGGCATAAGCCTGGGTCGCGATCACCCCGGAATCCGCGCTGCCGTAGACGCAGATCGAGCCAACGGCGACGATTTTCGACTGGACGGCGACCCCCATTTCGCCGGTGTCCGGATCAATCGCGACGATCGAAAACGTGTTCGCTGGCGGGTGGCCCAAATCGTCCTCGCTGTGCAAAAAAAACGGCACCGAGTTGAGCAAAATCGTCCCGAGGAGGGCCAGGTGACGACCTGGCACGCGACTTGCTTTTCTTTTGAATCGCATCACGCAATTTACCGATAAATCGGCTTCGGATGGGTTTTTATGGAGGTTTTTTCCCGTCCGGAGCCGCATTTTTTCACGAGGACATTTTTCCCCAACAAAGCAGCGTATCGGGAAAAACGAAAGCCCCACTCGGAAGCGGGGCTTTCACCAAATTGGAACTGATGCAGAAGCGCTTTCAGTAATTGATTTTACCGCCGCTGGAATTTTGGTAATTTCGGTAGGCCTCCATGTTAACGCCATGCCAGAAAAACGAATCTTCATCGCTTCCGCTGCCGCTTCTCGGAAAATCCTTGATCTTCACCCGCTCGACATGCCCGTCCATAAAGCCAACGTGGACGAATTTTCCGTTGTAGCGCAGAGAAGCCGTCTGAATCTGGCTCCAGCCATCCGCGCCGACGCTGTTCATGTTTCCTTCTGAACCTTCCACGATAAGCATCGTCGCGGCGTCATCAGGGTAAAGATTCTGGCGGCGAGACGAAAACTCTGGTTGAGGTTGGGTGCGCTGGATGCTGTCGGTGATCAAATCTTTATTAAGACAATAACTGTGGTTGTACATGTTCTTGTCCCGCTCATTGATGCGCACGCTCGCCGGCACTTCAAAAATGGTCTGCCTCAGGTGTTCACCGTTGTTTCCTCCGGTCGTTCCTGACGTCGTATCGTCCCCATCCCGAGTCGCAGCTTCGTCCATTGACATTTCCGTCGCTTTATCCGGATACGCCACGCCGAAAATGGTCTCGTCAAGCCAGCGGCCGCTTCCTTTTACCTCCTCGCCAGAGGCTGTATCGCTACCGCCATTTGGAAAGTAGGCTGGCGGATAGTGACCGTTATGGTCAGTCGCATACTGGGTGAAATTGGTCAAAATGGCCACCATTTGCGGAGACGTCTTGGTCCAGATTGCGCGAGTGATCGCTTTGTTTACCACGGCGGAAATAATACTGACCAAGACCGCCATGATCAGTATCACGACGAGAAGCTCGAGCAGCGTGAATCCGCGAGAGCGGTCGGAAAATTTGGCTTTCATAAGAGTCTTTTGCTGAGGGTTCATCTCACTGAGGTGTAGGGAAAATGTAGTTACATGGTATGGATCGACGGACGGCTAGTCAAGCCTCAGATTTTGCTCTTGGCCGGAATCTTTTAGCAATCTGAGATCACCGCCACGCCGCCAAAGAGAATCGAAGCCACTTTTCTCGGCCAAATTCTCCCGGAAAATCCGGGGAATTCTCAATTTCAACCTGTCCAATCTTGTGATTTTCGATAATTTTTGCGATTATTCTAAATTTTAAGTTGCGGAAATTATAGAAAACGTAATAATGGCTATGCGATCCAGGCACGGACCCCAGAATCCAATTCCGATCCCCTTCTTTAGAAAAAGTCTTCGAATCGCCTGTTCGCCATATTTTTTACTTCGCTCCTGAGTGAGTTGAGTTGGGGACGTAACCCTCGGGTCGCCAAAAGCGGCTCGGGGGTTCACTCTTTATAAACCATCGGTTCGAGCGAATGCCGAGTTTGAGATTTCTCACTCGACGACCACAACCGGCTCGCCGAGCACATCCATTTTCGGCTCAACGCCGAGGCCCGGGGCCGTCGACGCAGCCATCCGCCCGTTCACTCGCTGCGGCGCGCCGTCCGCGATGCTCACGGACACGTAGCTGTTGAAATCCGTCGAGCTGAGCACGAATTCCGGTGGAGTCGAGTGAGCCAGATGGGAAATCGCCGCCGTGATGATGTCGCCGCCCCAACTGTCCTCAAGCGTCATCGCGAGCCCGAGCTCAATGCAGAGATCCCGCGCCTGCCGAGCCTTCGTCAGCCCTCCGAACTTGCTGATTTTGATGTTCACAGCGTCCATCGCCTGATCCGCATGACCGCGAATCAGCGGATCGAGCCCGTTGATCACCTCGTCGAGAATGAACGGATGATCGGTGTGCTCGCGGATCGAGCGGCACTCGTCATAGGTCAGGCAAGGCTGCTCGATGTAGACGTCGATGTCTTTCACCGCCCTAACGACGCGCATCGCCTGATGCTTCAGCCAACCGGTGTTTGCGTCTGCCACGAGGATGTCGCCCGCCAGCAGCTGCTGGCTCACAGCGCGGATTCGCTCGATATCGGTGTCGACATCCGCGCCGACTTTGAGCTGAAATCTGCGATATCCCTCAGCCCGGTAACCAGCAACCTTCGCCGCCATTTCCTCCGGAGATTCCTGCGAAATCGCGCGATAAAGCACGAAATCTTCGCCAAACCGACCGCCAAGCAGCTGACAAACCGGCAAACCCGCTTGCTTGCCGAGAAGATCCCAACAAGCCATGTCGATACCACTTTTAACGTAGGCGTGCTCCTTCAACGCGGAATCCATCCGGCGATTCAGCTTGCCCAGTTCCGTAGCCGACCAACCGATCAGATGCGGCCCGAGTTCCTTGATTCCAGCCCGAACCCCACCGCCGTAAGCCGGCAAATAAAACGGTCCCAACGGACAAACCTCGCCCCAACCGACAGCGCCTGAGTCGGTCTCGATTTTGATCACGGTGCTGTCGAAAACGTTGACGCTTTTGCCGCCAGACCACTTGTAAGAGCCTTCGTGAAGTGGGAGGTCGACCTGGTAGGCGGAGATTCGGCGGATTTTCATAGAAGACAGTGATCAGTGAAGAATAAAACGGCTTGAATTGGAATCGGCCCTGTTGTGAGTGGATTCAATGAAAATTCCTGACGATCAGAAGCGGTCATTCGTATTGGCGTTCCTCAAGCCGGGGATTTCGAATGGAAGGCTAGAAGCGGATGAATTCGGACGGCTATATCAGGTGTTTGCGACCTTGGAGATGGACGCACCTGCACGACGGAAAATACTCAAGACCACACTTCTCAATCCAAGTGTAATTGTTGAATTTGAAATCCCGGAATCATTTGTCGAAAACGAGGAAATCCGGCACGCGTTGGCCAAGGAAGCCGTTGCGCGGCTGGGCTCAAAAACGGAAAACTCTAGAGTAATTGAAGAAATGCTGGAGACTCTGACTGTCACACAAAAACAGATATCTTTTCTGCGGAGTTGGATTGCCTGGGAAAACAAACTGATCAAAAAACTTGGAAGCGATGACTCGGAGTTGGCGGATGAAAATTGTTACGCTGAACTACTTAGCCGGGCGGCGGGCGTAGGCGTTCCTCTGGGTAGTCTCTTCTACGCGGGAATCGTAGGCTTCAGCGCAGTAGGCCTCACCAGCGGCCTTGCCACAGTGGGTGGAATATCGGGCCTGACCCTTCTTGGCTTGAATCCAATGACAGCCGGAATCGGCGCGCTGATCGTTGCGGGGATAACTATCAAGAAGCTCTGTGACGTCGCATTCGGAAGCGGGCGAAAGAAACGGGAACGGAAAAAGTTAGAGGAGGAGGTCAACAAGCTCCGAATATTGCGCCAACGCGTTTCCGAATACGCTCAAGCCGACCTTGATGAGCTCAATCGACACTCATTTTTCTCAAGGTTAACGAGGAAGGGCCGAATTCTCAATTCGGCAAAAAAACCGCTCCAACAAGTTGTCGAAGCCCATAAACTGAATCACAAAGCGAAGGACGCAGGCGTTTGTTAGAGTTGACGCTACCGATTAACGGCCTCGCAAAGTCTGAAGGACGTTAAACCAAAATTTCGCTCACAACCCGCCCCTCAGCCGCCGAACCCAG
Organism: Verrucomicrobiales bacterium; assembly: GCA_047620505.1. Classification (GTDB taxonomy): domain Bacteria; phylum Verrucomicrobiota; class Verrucomicrobiia; order Verrucomicrobiales; family DEV007; genus JBLHKS01. The sequence goes on from JBLHKS010000013.1 coordinate 66,849, forward strand.
CAGCTGCTCCGATTCGGATCTCTTGAAATCCAGCCGCTTCGGATCAAATCCTAACAAATGCAGAATCGTTGCGTGCAAATCCTCCATCCCAACCCGGCCGTCGACGATCTCTTTGCCCAGCTCATCCGTTTCGCCGAAGCGCATGCCACCGCGAACTCCGCTGCCCGCCATCCACATCGAGTAGCCGCGATTTTGATGATCTCGCCCGCCGCCTGAGCCTTTCGCCGTCCGTCCGAATTCGCCTCCCCAGACCACGAGCGTCTCCTCCAGCAAACCACGCCGCTCCAGATCCGTCAGGAGCCCCGCAATCGGCTTATCAACTTCGCCTGCCTTCTCCGCGAGTTTCTCTTCGATGTTGCTGTGATGATCCCAGCCGTCGTGGCTTAGCTGAATGAAGCGCACGTCGCTCTCCGCCAAACGCCGCGCAAGCAGACACTGCTGCCCGAAATCCGACGTCGCCGGTTGATCGATCCCGTAGAGCTGCTGAGTCTCCTCAGCCACGTTAGACGTGTCGACGAGCTCGCGGAACGAGTCCTGCAGAATGAATCCCTGGTCGATCGATTCGATCACCGCCTCGATCCGATCATCACCGCCTAACTCATCGGCAAACGCCCGATTCATCTGCTGAACGAGATCGAGCTGACGCGCCTGGCCGCCTCGAGTGTAGTGTCGGTTGAGCGCGTTGGGCACGACCGAGTCTGTCTCGCCGAAGTAAGCCCGCTTCGAGCTGCCGATCTCCATTTTCACGCCCTGATATTTCGCTGGGAGAAAACCGGCACCGAAATTCTTCGATTCACCCGGATAATTTACGGTGACGTAGCCCGGCAGCTGCTGGGCCGTCGGGCCATGTCCGTAAAACGCCCAAGAGCCCAGCGACGGCGTGTCCAGCATGCTGTTTCCGCCGGTGTGCAGCTGAGTTTCTGCCGCCGAGTGCGAAGAGCTGGAAGTCTCCATCGCGTTGAGCAAACAAAGATGATCGGCATGCTCTGCGAGGCTGGGAAAGACCTCGGAAATCGGCAGGCCGCTCTGGCCGGATTCCACAAACTCGAAAGGCGAACGCATCGTGCCGCCACGACCGAGATTGGGCTTATAATCAAAGGTATCGAACTGACTCGGCGCGCCTTCCATGAAAAGCATGATCACGCGGCGGGCTGTGCCGAAAC